>CAZHLB010000271.1:0-8604 GCA_964533005.1 uncultured Saprospiraceae bacterium | reverse complement strand
CACCCGCTCCTCGCCATCCCAGCCCATCATCACCAATTGATAGCGGTCGTGCTTTTCGTCGGCGATGATTTCGAAGGTGATGCCTTGCAGCGAATGTTGCCGTTCGGCTGCATATTCTTCCATAACTTGAAGAATGGCTTTGCGAAATTTGACTATTCTTTCCATGATTCGATGATGATTGTTTTTGGATTATAGACCAATATTTTGATTTGGTATTTGGCGATAGCTGCTCGCACAACCTCCTTTTTAACTAGCTTGAGATAAATGCCCACCGGAATTGCCAGGAACATGGCTCGGTCGCTTTCTTTCATTTCAAGCGCTGGGATGTAGAACAAGTACTGCCCCATTCCCCGATGAAAATCCGTCAAGATGGAAGGTTGAATGAAGCTTTTCACCTCGACGGCAATCTTCCTGGCATCTTTCTCTGCTGCGAAAAGTTTCTCAGCGCCCAAATCCGTCTCTAAGCCGCCTTCCGCTTTTGGAAGCAAAACAAGCGGGTCGTGCGTGACTGTCCAGCCGTCTTTTATCAACGCTTCTTTGACAATTTTGTGGTAGATGTCTCTTGCCATATCAATTGGTTTCGTCTTTGGCAAAGGTAAACAAGCCAGATTTTAGTTTCCACCGATTTAACCGGGAAAAACATCACCCTCCGCTTGCGCAAGTTTGCAGAACCAAGCCTTTACGCTGGTCGCAGTTTGCAACTGCGACCCAATATTTCCAATGTCTTTGACGGAAAATGCGCTGTTTCAACCCGTTCACTTTCTCAAAAGTTACTTAGCCATTTACAAGCCTATCTCAAAAAATAGATTTGCACCTGAATTGGTGCAAATCTATTTTTTGAAAGTAAATCCGTCCCATGATTGGCTCAAATCCTCAAGTCAAAAATTATCACCCTCCCACTTTCTCTCCCGCCGCCTACTTTTGCGACCTTTAAAAATCAGCCTAACCAAAATCAACGCAATGGAAGAATTACTCAACCGCTACAAAGAAAAATCCCCCGAAATCACCTTCGAATGGAACGACGCCGACACCGGCGCAAGAGGCTGGGTCGTCATCAACAGCCTGCGCAACGGAGCGGCAGGCGGCGGCACCCGGATGCGCAAAGGCTTGACCAAAGAGGAAGTCGTGTCGCTGGCGAAAACTATGGAAATCAAGTTCTCCGTCGCAGGCCCCGACATCGGCGGGGCAAAGTCGGGCATTGATTTCGACCCCGCCGACCCTCGCCGGGAGGAGGTGCTGCGGCGCTGGTACAAGGCGGTTTTCCCCTTGCTCAAAAATTACTACGGTACCGGCGGCGACCTCAACGTGGACGAGCTCAAAGACGTCATTCCCATCACCGAAGAACTGGGTTTGTGGCATCCGCAGGAAGGCATCGTCAATGGTCATTTCGGCGCTTCGACCACGAGCGGGCAGAAAATCAAAATCCTCGGACAGTTGCGCTACGGCTGCTCGAAAATCGTGGAAGACCGCCGCTTCGTTCCCGACGGAACCCGCCACTTCGCCGTTGCGGACATGATTACCGGCTACGGCGTTGCGGAATCGGTGCGGCATTACTACGATATTTTCAGGCATAGCTCGTTGGCGGGAAAGACCGCCATCATTCAAGGTTGGGGCAACGTGGCTTCGGCAGCGGCTTGCTATCTGGCGCTGGAAGGCGTGAAAATCGTGGGCATCATTGACCGGGACGGCGGCATCGTTGCGCCCGGCGGCTTGGGTTTGGAGGAGGTGAAGGCGCTGTTTTTAAACAAAAAAGGCAACAAGCTCAACGCTCCCGATGCCATGTCTTTCGAGGAAACCAGCCGTCACATCTGGAAGCTCGGCGCCGACATTTTCATCCCCGGCGCAGCCTCGAAGCTGGTCACCCGGCAACAGGTGGACGACTTGCTGGCAGGCGGCATCGAGGTCATTTCCTGCGGCGCAAACGTGCCGTTCACGGACGACGGCGTGTTTTTTGGCGACACCGCTCATTTAGCTGATGCAAACCTGAGCCTCATTCCCGATTTCATAGCCAACTGCGGCATGGCGAGGGTTTTTGCTTACCTGATGCAACCGGATGCGCCGGTGACGGATGCCGCTATTTTCGAGGATGTTTCGGAGACGATTCGGCGGGCTTTGAAGGAGGTGCATCGGTTCAATCCTGCGCCGGTGAACATTTCCTCCGCTGCGCTTGAAATTGCGCTGGGGAAATTGATGGGTGCGGCTTTGGTTTGAACGGGGCAACGCAAAACAGAAAAGGCAAAAGTGGGCGCCCACTTTTGCCTTTTCTATTTACTTCACTGGCAATCTTCCACCTGCCTCACCTTCCCGTCCAAATACTGCCAGCAATCGCCGCCAAGCGAACAATAGCATATTTCCAAACTCGCCCGCTTCGCAAAATCGGCGCTGCGAATGCTCGCTGTATCAGGCGCTTGCGCTTCCAGCCACCTGACTTTTTCACTGGCGGAAAGCACACTGTTCTTCACCGGCGCAATCGAAACCGAGCGCAACGTGCGCATTTGCAGCAGTTCTTCCAGGAAGGTTTGATAATTCCCCACCTCCTTCCCGTCCAATTTCAGGCGGATGTTTTTGATGATGGCAGGCGCAGTGCCCTTGTTTTGCAGCAGCAAGGCAAAGGATTTGCTCGTGTGCTCGGCAGCCGGTTCGAGGTAAGGCAAATTGGCGGCGGACTGCTGCTTGCGCAGGAGGTTGAATTGATAAAGTGAAACCGCCAGCGCAGCAATGCTGAACAGAATGGCGACGATGGACAATGCCTTTGAACCGGAGGAACTGTTTCTTCTTCTCAACATGGTTGCAAGTAAAAAGTAAAAAGGCAAAAGGCAAAAGTGGGGGCGGCGGCCCTTTTGACCTTTCTCTTTTTACTTTTGCCTTAACTGGCTTGGTTTTTTGGAAAAGCCGAGCCGAAAGGTGACACCTCGAAAACGGCTTTTTGGAGAGAAAAAAAATGAAATTTTTTTTCTCTCCAAAAAGCCGTTTTCGAGGTGTCACCTTTTTTCAAATGATAATCCAGCGGTACAACCAGGCTTTTCTGAGAGAACTCGACCGGCTCAACCCGGAGCAACGGGAGGCGGTGGAGCATATCGAGGGTCCGGTGCTGGTCATCGCTGGTCCCGGAACGGGCAAAACGCATATTCTCGCCGCTCGCATCGGGCGCATTTTGATGGAGACCGACACGCAGCCGCACAACATTCTCTGCCTTACTTTCACCGACTCCGGCGTGCAGGCAATGCGGCGGCGATTGCTCGAATTGATTGGGCCCGAAGCGCACCGGGTGCATATTTTCACCTTCCATTCTTTTTGCAACAACGTTATCCAGGACAACCTCGACCGCTTCGGTAGGCGTGACCTCGAACCTTTGAGCGACCTGGAGCGGGTCGAAATCATCCGCCGCCTGCTCGATGAATTGCCTTTCAATCACCCGCTCAAGCGAGGAAAACTGGAAGTTTACTTCTACGAAAGCAACCTGCAAGACCTTTTCCGCCGCATGAAAACCGAGAACTGGACGGCGGATTTCGTGCATGAAAAAATTGACGAGTACCTCGCCGACCTGCCCAATCGCAAGGAATTTATTTACCAAAGGACGCAGGGTACCTTCAAAAAAGGCGAACCGAAACAAGCCAAGCTCGATGACGCCCGTGAAAAAATGGAGCGCCTGCGAGCTGCCGCCAGCCTGTTTTCCCGCTACGAAAAACTGCTGGCGGAAATGCGCCGCTATGATTACGAGGACATGATTTTGTGGGTGCTGCGAGCTTTCCACGAGCACCCGGCGCTGCTGCGAAACTACCAGGAGCAGTATCTCTACTTTTTGGTGGATGAATACCAGGACACGAACGGGGCGCAAAATCAGGTGCTGCACCGCCTCGTCGAATATTGGGACAGCCCCAACCTGTTCATCGTCGGCGACGACGACCAGAGCATTTATGAGTTCCAGGGCGCTCGGCTGAAGAACATCGTAGAGTTTTACGTCAACTACCGGGACGACCTCAAGCTGGTGGTTTTGCAAGACAACTACCGCTCCTCGCAGCACATCCTGGACACGAGCGGCGCATTGATTTTGCAAAACAACCTGCGCATTGTCAACAACTTGCGAGAACTGGGCATCGAAAAAATCCTGACCGCCCGCCACGCCGATTTTGCCGAAGCCACCCTCCGCCCCGCCGTCGTCGAGTACCCGAACCGCCTGGAAGAAGAGGTCGCCATCGTTTCCCAAATCGAGCGGCTGATGCACGAAGGTTTCCCGCTCGACGAGGTCGCCGTGATTTACGCCAAACACAAACAGGCGGGTAGGCTCATCGAATTGCTCGAAAAAAAAGGCATTCCCTACCGCACCCGCCGCCCGGTGAACATCCTCGACCTGCCGCTCATCCAAAACCTGCGCCTGCTGCTGGAATACCTGAACGCTGAATTTCATCGCCCGTATTCCGGCGAGCATTTGCTGTTTCGGCTGATGCACTTCGATTTTTTTCTCATTCAGCCGCATGATTTGGCAAGGCTCGCCGCCTGTCTCGGCGGTGACGGTGGCAGGTGGACGATGGATGAAGAATTGGTCAGTGAGGAACTGGTTGTCCAGCAAAAGCGCCGCCGCTGGCGGGACGCCATTTCCGACAAAACTTTCCTGAAACGGTGCGGTTTGCGTCACCCGGTCGCCCTGCTCGAATTATCAAAATTCCTCGAAACAATGCTCGCCGAATATGCCAACCTCTCCGCCCCCGCTTTCATCGAACGAGCCATCAACCGGAGCGGCTTGCTGCGCAAAATTTTGGGCGCAGGGCAATGGGAAGCGAGCAAGGAAATGCCCAATCCCAAGTCCGTCGCCGTGCTGCACACCTTCATGAATTTTGTCAAAAAAGAAACCGCCCGCAACCCTCGGCTGACGTTGAGCCGGTTGCTGGATATTTTTAAAAGCATGGATGCCAATGGATTGGCGATTGAGTTGGCAGGCAGCGGTTCGCAAGTGGCAGTAATTGGAAGGCAAGCGCCCACACCCCCAACCCCTCAAGGGGAGCAGACTCGGGTGCAGGCAAACAGCGGCAGACAGTTGCGGATTGGCAGTGTCGGCTCCCCTTTAGGGGTTGGGGGTGTGGGCGGCAATGGCAGCCCAGCGCAGCAAAACGGCAACGACAATCAACAATTACCAATTAACAATCAACCAGTTAACCTCCTGACGGCGCACGGCTCGAAAGGCTTGGAGTTCCAAAAAGTCTTCCTGCTCGACTGCACGAAAGACGCTTGGGAACCCGGCAGGCAAGGCGGCAACCTGCGTTTCGCTTTCCCTGATACCCTCACTTTGAGTGGGGAAACGGATGCGCTCGAAGCTCGCCGCCGCTTGTTTTACGTCGCCATCACGAGGGCAAAAGAGACGCTGCATATTTCCTACGCTGCGCAAAATGAGGAGGGCAAGGAGTTGCAACGAGCCATTTTCGTGGATGAAATTTTAGGTTCGGGCGAACCAGCCGCAGGTTTGAATTTAGGCAAATTAGAAGTTCAACCAGGTGCAGCCCCCGTTGGTGAAATCCTTGAAGCGCAAGCTGCGCTCTTGCTCGAAAGCCAACCCCAAGCAGCAGCCGGACAGGAAAATTGGATTGCCGAATTGCTCGAAAACTTTCGCCTCAGCGTCTCCAGCCTGAACAAATTCTTGCGCTGCCCGCTCAGTTTTTACTACGAAAACGTGTTGGGTGTGCCGGTGCTGGCGAGCGAGGAGGCGAGTTTCGGGACGGCGATGCACAATGCTTTGCAGCGGGGTTTTGAGAAAATGCTTCGGTCGCCGCAGCCGCACACCCCCCCAGCCCCTAAAGGGGAGCCGCACGGAACCACCGCCAAAGGGGAGCAGGTTCGCAAGCAATTCCCGCCACCGGAGGAATTCGTGCAGTATTTCGAGCAGGAAATGCAGAAGCTGCAAGGCTTTTTCAGCCGGAAAGAATACGGTCGCCGCCTGGCATTGGGTCGCCAATATTTGCAAGCCTACGTCGAGCGCAACGCCTGCCGTTGGCAAGAAAACGTGCTGGTCGAGCAAGAATTCAGAAACGTAGTCGTGGAAGGCGTTCCGCTCACCGGCAAAATTGACAGGTTGGATTTGGGCGGAAGTGGCAGTCTAGTCTCCTCGCCCAGTGGCGAGGTCGGGGGTGAGGGTGTCGAGCCTTGGGGCGCAAGTTTGGAAGCACATTTAGTTGATTATAAAACCGGCAGTCACGACCCCTCCAAATTGAAGCGCCCCGTCGCACCTGACCCAAAAACCGAAGCCATCGAACCGCCCAACTCATCCCTCATCCCTCATCCCTCATCCCTCGGCGGCGCTTACTGGCGGCAATTGGTCTTCTACAAAATCCTTTTCGAGAACTGGCGCAACAATCCCCGCCGGGTGACGAGCGCCGAAATTTCCTACCTCGAACCAGACGCCAAAGGCGAATTTCCGAGCAAAATCATTGCCTTCGAGCCGGGCGACGTGCCGTTTTTGAAGAAATTAATCCGGGAGACTTACGACAAAATCATGCGGCAGGAGTTTTACCTGGGGTGCGGGGAGGCAAGTTGTGCGTGGTGCAGTTTTTTGCTGCGGCAAGGGCAGGTGGATAGTTTTGCGGAGGTGGAGAATGAGCGGCTGGATGATTAATTTTCAACAGGCTCGTCTTCACCAACAGGCACTTCTCCATGAAAAGATTGTGGCGGGAGGCTCAATGAATCAAACCTGTCGCCAAGATTAGCAGTGAAAGAAGCGATAAAAGCCCTGATATAAGGGAACATGATGGCAAGGGCATTGGCATTGACAAAATTTTTCCGGGTTTCTTCCTCCAACGTTTCATCCGTTTCAAATTCGCTGGAGGCAACCAGGTGAAGTTCAAAAAAACCTGCCGCTTCCACTTTTACATCCATCAGAATGGTGAAGTCGTTGGGTCTAAGCGAAGGGAAAAAAGCTGTTGGGTCAATTTCCAGCGAAACGGGAATTTTCTCGCCATGGTGAAAAGGCTTTTGCGAGTGAAACTGAACGGAAAGGATATTCACTCCAAGAAATTTCAGGCTGGATTGTGTGTTGATTTCCATCAGGCAGCTAATAAAAAGATATTTTCCTGTTTTTTGTAAACGGAAAGTAGCAGGCGTGACTTCCCATTATTTTCAATAATAAAGCTTTTGTGCCGAACAGGCAGTTTTGCGATTTTTCCCTTCGTCAATTGTGGCATGGACAACCTTTTGGACATAAGCCACGCAGTAAGCTCTTCAGGAGTTGCTTTTGCAATGGCTTCATCTAATCTTCTTTCCATATCTTTCAAGTCAAGCATAAAATGAAAATTTTATTGATTATCAACTGGTTCAAAACAATCGCTAATTGTTTGCAATTCAAAACTTTGGAGAGCTTTCAAATTATAAACTGCCAATTGAATCCGTTTTCGATAGGCAAAATACCTTTTCCATTTTTTCCCACCGCCCCTTTCCACTTCCACTGGCGCAACCAAATTGAGGGTCTCGCTATTCGGGAGGTCTTGAAAAAGAATCCCATCCAATTCTTTCCAAGTTCCCCATTCTTTGAAAAACTCGTTTACCTCTTTCAATGTCGGTTTTTGTCCTGTCCTTTCTGTAAACATACTTGATACTTTTTCGATTTGATTTAACCAGTACAGGTATTGTTCTTCATTAAAAACAGTATCCAAAACCTTCGAGCAATCAATTTTGCTGCTGTAAACTTCATAATACCCGGTGGTAGTTTTGCTAACCCTTCCCCAATATTCAGCATCTTGAACGTCATACCAAAAATAATAGCCTTCCCCCAGCCACGCATCTTCCCTCAAGCATTTCATCGGAGCGTAAAGCATGTCTTGGCGACGCTCTTGCGTGTGAAACATTTGTCGAACCATACAGGGTTAATTTCAAAAGTTATTTTTGAGTGTTGTTTTGCTCAAACCTGCCAAAGGTAGAAGCCGTTTCTTTCTTTACAAAAACAAAGTAAAATCACCACTTTGGAAGACACATACCGCCACAAAGGTCTCCGCCGCCGCCTCGTCGAAAGCCTCCGGGAGAAAGGCATCACCGACGAAAAAGTGCTCGCCGCCATGGACGTCGTCCCCCGCCATTTTTTTCTCGACAGCGCCTTCGACGACCTCGCTTACAAAGACCAGGCGCTGCCCATCGAAAGCGACCAAACCATCAGTCAGCCTTACACAGTGGCATTTCAAACCCAACTTTTGGAGGTGAAAAAACGGGACAAGGTGCTCGAAATCGGCACCGGTTCCGGCTATCAGGCTGCCATTTTGGGGGCGATGGGCGCAAGGGTTTTTACGGTGGAGCGCCAAGAAAATCTGTACGAGCAAGCCAAAACCTTGCTGCGGGAAATGAACTTCCACAACATCCGCTGCTTCTTTCGGGACGGCGGGAAGGGGCTGCCGGAGTTTGCGCCCTACGACAAAATCATCGCCACTGCCGGGGCGGAAGAAGTGCCTGCCATCTTGCCGCAACAGTTGAAAATCGGGGGCATGATGGTCATCCCGGTAGGCAAAAAAATGCAGAAAATGCTGCGCATCATTCGGGAATCGGAGACGGAATTCAGGCAAGAAGACTGGGGAGATTTCAAGTTTGTGCCTTTCCTTTTCATTGGCTCCCAGATTGTCTACTTCATCGCCA
>CAZHLB010000270.1:0-8622 GCA_964533005.1 uncultured Saprospiraceae bacterium | reverse complement strand
GTCGTTTGCCTGCTAAAAGCGACACGCATGGGACGGGACGGTTCCTCTACGAGGATGACAAAAGCGACTCAGCGAGACGGGCTAAACAGTAACTCGAAATCATAATCACATGAAAGTATCACTGCTTTTCAGCGCCTTATTTTGTCTGGCGAGTCAACTTTTCAGCCAGCAAAATCAGCCTTCCGCAAACTATTTCATTGAAACTTCCCGCCCTTCCGACCAAATTCAAAAAGCATATCCTTTTGACATTGCATTGCGCACGGCACAAGGCGATACACTGAATTCCGCCGTAGCTTTTGCAAAAAATGGCAAGCCGACCGTGCTGCTTTTTTGGCTGACTTCCTGCGCTCCTTGCCGCATGGAATTGAATGCTATTGCTCAAAAAATGGAAGGTTGGAAGCAGCAGGCGGACTTTAATTTTTACGCCATATCCGTTGACTTTCCCAAGAATTATGAGGCTTTTGTGCGGCGGGTGGAGGAAAGAAAATGGTCGTTTCCCGCATATTTTGATTTAAACCGGGAATTTCGCCTGGCAATGCCGGGTGAGTTAAATGGCTTGCCGCAGACTTTCATTTTGGATAAAAATGGAAATATGGCACACCATAAACGCAAATATGTGGCGGGGGATGAAGATGCGCTTTTCGAGCTTGTCAAAAGTTTGCATTGAGGGAGATTTTGAGAGAGAAAAAAATTGCATTTTTTTCTCTCTCAATCTGAGATGATTCACCCATTTCTCAGGAACGCCTCCACCTCCTCCAGCGTCGGGTCAACGGCGACAATCCTTCCTTTTTCATCAATTAAAAACTTGGTGGGCAGCTTTTTTACGTCGTATTGCTGGGCGATGGGCGAGTTGAAAAACTTGAAATTGCTGACCGGGTCAATCACCTGGTGCCGCCAGGGAAAACCGATGCGTTGAAGGGCAGCAAGCCAATTTTCTCTGTCTTTTTCAATGGCTACACTGACGATGACGAAACCTTCCGCTTGCTTGAATTTAGCCTCAGAATATTGCTGGTGAAGCTGAATCAAGGCAGGCGCTTCCTGAATGCAGGGCCCGCACCAACTGCCCCAAAAATCGAGCAGGACATATTTCCCACGCAAATCGGAGAGCTTGAAAGAACTGTTGTCGGGCAGCAAGGCAATGAAATCGGGTGCTTTTTCGCCGCCTGCCATTTCAGGTTTCAGGTAAAAATGTTTGGCAACCGTGAAGCCGCCTGCCAGCACGACGAAGACGATGAGGAAATTGATGAGATTTAGCTTTTTCATGAGCGGGTCAGAGATGTCATCTGAAAAAAAATGAAATTTTTTTTCAGATGACATCTCCAATTGAGCAGGCTTGAAAACCCGCAAGGGAAAACTAAGTTGGCGCAAAAGACTGGCTTTGGCAGGGATTGAGCGAAGAGAATAATCATGAAAACAAAAAGAAAAGGCTCGCCAGCATTGCAACCGGCGAGCCTTTTTTGCTCCTGAAATTCAGTCTTATCGCATCAGCGTCACGTCTCCTTCAAATATCTCCGACCGTCCATCCACATACTCCACTTCCGCAAACCAGGCGAAAACCGCCGGGTTCATCGTCTCTCCCCGATGCTTGCCGTCCCAGCCGTAAGCCGGGTCGTTCGGGTCGAAGTTGTAGTATTGATAGACCGTCTCGCCCCAGCGGTTGAAGACGAGGAACTGCTTCACTTTCGCCACCGTCTTGCCGTCCGAATACACCATGAAGATGTCGTTGAAGTTGTCGCCGTTGGGCGAGAAAGCATTCGGCACATAGACCCCACCTTTTTTGTCGAGCAAAATGAAGATGGGTGCATCGTCCCGGCAGCCATTTTTGGTGACGACGGTGATGCGGTACAGGCTGGTCGTCGTTGGCGTGACGAGCGTGGTTAAGCAGGTGTCGCATTCCAAGCCCGTGCTCGGGAACCATTGGATGGACTGGATTTCACTCATCGGGAAATTAATCTGCGCCGTGATTTCGTAGGTGTCGCCCAGCTTCAATGCCACCTGCGGCTCGACTTGCACCGCAAAGAAATCCGGCTCCGTCACAGTCGCTTCCATCCTGGTTTCGCAGCCTTTGGCGTCCTGAATCACGAGGGAATATTGACCCGGCGCAATCCCTTCGTACAAGTTCTGCGGCGTGAAAGTCGCCCCATCGTCAATCGAAAACAGGTACGGCGGCGTGCCACCTTCGATGCCGCTGATGACGATGCCGCCTTCGTTTCCGAAGCAAGGAGGCTGCGTAACGTAAGGCTCTGCGTTCGGCGCATCACGAGTCACGACCACGTCGTCAGTTGCGGTGCAGCCATTCGCCATATCGGTGATGGTGAGCAGGTACGTGCCTTGCTGGCTGACCCCAGGCGTAGGCGTGTTCTCGCCGCTGGCGATGATGCCAGTGCCGGAGGCTTGCCAGGTAAAAGTGAGCGCACCCTGACCATCGGAACCGCTGCCGTCGAGGAATTGCACGTCGGAAAAGCAGTCCATGTTGAACGGCTGACCGGCGTCGGCGACGGGCGGGATGATGTTTTGCGTCACCGTCGTGACGACCGTTTTGGCGCAGCCGTTGTCCATGTTGGTCACGGTCAAAACGTAGCTGCCGGGAGCGCCGATTTCTGGCGTCAAAGTGTTTGCGCCGGAAAGGATGTCGCCGCCGTTGGTCACCCAGGCGTATTCGTACTGCGAACCCATCGGGGCGCTGGCGACCAGCGTGATGGAATTTGTGCTGCAAGTCAGCAAGCCCGGCGGGCTGATGAGTGCATTGGGCACGGTTTCGTCAATCGTGACGAGCACGTTGTCGGTGGCGGTGCAGCCGTTGGCGTTGCCGGTGACCAGCAAAATGTAAGTGCCCGGCTCGTTCACCGTTGGCGTCAAAGACGTTGCGCCGCTGGCGATGCTGCCGTTTTGCGTCGTCCATTGATAGGTAAAACCGCCGGTGCTCGTGCCAGTGCCGTCGAGGCTGAGACTCTGCGTGTTGCAGTTCAATTCATCGGTCGTCCCAGCTTCTGCCGTCGGCGGCTGGATGTTTTGCGACACCTGCACTTGCTCGCTTTCCGTGCAGCCGTTCAGCAGGTTGGTGACGAGCAATTGGTACGTGCCGGGCGCATTCACCACCGCCGAATTGGCATTTTGACCGGAAACAATATTGCCGCCCGTCGTCGTCCAGAGGTAGGTGAATTGGCTGCCGTTGCTCGAAGCCGAGCCGTTCAAAGTTTGAGACTGAACGGTGCAAGTCAACGTGGCAGGCACTGCAATCACTGAATTTGGCGCATCCACGCTTTGCGTGATAATGACCTGGTCGGCAGCGGTGCAGCCCGTCGTCAAGTTGGTCACGACCAATTGATACGTGCCCGGCTCGCCAATCTGCGGCGACAAAGTCGTGCCGCCGCTCACGATTGTGCCGTTTTGCGTCGTCCACTGGTAGGTGAAATTCGAGCCGGTCGCCGAGCCTGCGCCGTCGAGGTTGAGGCTCTGGATATTGCAAGTCAGTTCATCGGTCGTGCCTGCTTCGACGGCAGGCGGGTCGGTTTGTTCGTCAACCGTCACGCTGCCGATGTTGGAGCAGTTCGTCGCTGTGTTGGTCACGGTCAAAACATAAATGCCCGGCTCGTTTACGGTCGGCGTCAGGGTGGTTGCGCCGCTCACGATGTTGCCGGTTTGTGTGCTCCATTGGTAGCTGTAAATCGCTCCGGTGACCGTGCCGTTGGCGTTCAACTGGACTTGGTTGACCAAACAAGTGATGGGTGCAGCCGTGCCAGCCTCCACGTCGGGCAGGTCGTCGTCTTCCAAAATTTGAACCTGGTCGCTGGAAGTGCAACCGTTGGCGAGGCTGGTGACGGTGATGAAATACGTGCCCGGCGCATTCACCGTCGGCGTCAAACTCGTGCCGCCGCTGACGATGTTGCCGTCCGGCGAAGTCCATTGATACGAAGCATTGGAGGAAGTCGAACCAGCGCCATTCAGCGCCATCGAAGTTTGGGTGCAGGAAAGTTCGCCGCCCGTGCCAGCCTCGGCGACCGGCGGGGTGATGTTTTGCGCAATCGTCACCACGTCCGTTTCCGTGCAGGCATTCAGCACGTTGGTCACGAGCAATTGATAGTCGCCCGGCTCGCTGATGACGGGTGTCAAAGTCGTGCCGCCGGAGACGATTGTGCCGTTGGTCGTGCTCCATTCATACTCGAATTCAGCGCCGGTCGAGCCGCTGCCGGTGAGCGAAAGTTGCGGCGTGGCGCAGGTCAAAGTTGCCGGAGCGCCTGCCTCGGCGAGCGGGTTGTTTGCATTTTCATCCACCTGAACCTGAGCCGTTTGTGTGCAATGGTTCGTGGTGTTGGTAATCAAGAAAATATACGTGCCCGGCTCGTCCACCACTGGCGAAAGCGTATTTGCGCCGCTGACGATGCTACCGTCGGTCGTGCTCCAGGCATAGCTGAAATTGCCGCCTGCGCTCGAACCGTTGCCGCTCAAACTGACCGTGTTGTTGGCACAAGTAAGCACATCGGGCGAGGCAATTTGCGCCACCGGCAACGTAATGTCTTGATTAACAGTCACGCTCGTTTGGCTGGAACAGCCGCTCAACGGATTCGTCGCCGTCAAAACGTAAGTGCCGGGAGTGCTGACCGAAGCGGAAATTTGATTCGTCCCGCCATCCACCACGCCGTCCGGCGAAGTCCACGTGAAATTCAAATCAGAAGGCTGGAAGTTGCTCACCGTGCCAACGATGGAAATCGAAGTCGTCTGGCAATCGAGCGTCGGGACGGCTGGCAAATCCAGGTCGGGCAACACGATGTCCTGCGTGACGCTGGCGCTGGCGCTGTTGTCGCAGCCGTTTGTCGAGTTCAAAATGGTCAAAACGTAAGTGCCGGGTCCGTTGACGACGGGCGTCAACGTGTTTTCACCGGAGACAAAACTGCCGTCGGTGGTCGTCCAGGTGAAGCTCAGGTTCGCTCCCTGGCTGGAGCCGTTGGCGTTGAGTTGCACCTGGTTAATGTTGCAGTCGAGATTGCCATTTGGCGCTATGTTGACATCAGGGATGTCGGCAGTTTGCGCAACGGTCACGCTTGCCTCGTTGGTGCAGCCGTTCAAGTTGCTGGTTACCAATAAAATATACGTGCCTGGCGCTCCGGCAGTTGGGTTCGCCGTGTTGCCGCCGCTGCTGATGATGCCGTCGGGGGTGCTCCAGACGAAGGTGAAATTGCCCGGATTGCCAGTCACCGTGCCGGTCAAGCCGACACTGGAAACGACGCAGGTGATTTGACCATTCGCCGTTGCGCTCACTTGCGGCGAAGCGATGTCTTGATTGACGACGGCAGATTGCGCCGCCGTGCAGCCATTCGAGTTGTCGGAGACGACAAGTTGATAAGTGCCGGGATTGCTGACGTCGAGCGTCGAATTGGTCGCACCGGGAATTGGCGAGCCGCCGGTGAACCATTGGTAAGAAATATTGCCCCCCGAAGCCGAGCCGCTGCCGTTGACCGTGACGCTGTTCACATTGCAATTCAGTTGCGCTGGCGGCGCAATCAGAACCGCAGGCAGTGCCGTGCTGGAAGTGACGCTGGCGGTGGCTTGGGCGGTGCATCCGTTGGCAATGTTCGTCACGGTCAGCACGTACGAGCCATTTTCATTCACCACCGGGTTCAAAGTCGTGCCACCGCTGACGATGCCAGGACCCGACCAGAGGTAAGAAAAGTTTGCGCCGGTGCTGCTGCCGTTGCCATTCAAAGGAATTTGCGCAGCGGAGCAATCCAGTTCGCCGCCGGTTGCCGCAGCAGTAGGCAGAGCAAGGTCTTGATTGATGGTCGCCGATGCGGTCGAGGTACAACCATTGGAATTGTCAGTCACCGTCAGCGTATAGACGCCTGGCACATTGGCAGTTGCGTTCAAAGTCGTGCCGCCGCTGGCGACGCCGGGACCCGTCCAGAGGTACGAAAAATTGCCAGTGGATGAGCCGCTTCCGTTCAGTGCCGACGTGCCTTGGCTACAAGTTATCACGCCATTTGCGGCAGCTACGGCTGTTGGCAAAGTCGTGTTGCTGTTAACGGTGGCAGTGGCGGTCGCCGTGCAGTTGCTGTCGTCGGTGACGGTCACGGTGTAAGTTCCCGCTCCAAGCCCTGTCGGGTTGGGGATGTTGGGAATGCCCGGCTGCGACCATTGATATGAATAAGGTGTCGTGCCGCCCGACGAGCTAACCGTGATGCTGCCGCCATTTGGATTGGCGCAAGTGACCTGCCCGGACGCCGAGGCGCTGCTCGTCAGCGGCGGCGCTTGGGTCACCGTTGCGCTGGCAGTTATCGTGCAACCCGCCTGGTCGCTGACGGTGACCGAGTAAGTTCCCGGCAGCAAATTGACGATGGTGGGTTGGCTGGGTGCACCATTGCTCCACGTAAAAAAGTAAGAAGGCAAGCCGCCGGTCGCATCCACCGTCACCGTGCCGCCGCCGCTGGCGCAAGTGGAGGGCGTTGCAAATGCTTCGGCGTTTACGTCCGAAGAAACCACCTGCACGATTCCGTCAGCCGGACCAAAACAACCGCCCAGCACCGACATGACACTGACAACGGTATAATAGCCTGGCTCCGTGGCAGTTATCACGTAAGGATTATTGGACGTTTCGATGGGGTCTTGAAAAACGCCATCAATCGTGTACTGAAATAGCCAGGGACCCGTGCCGGTAAAATCAACGCTGACCGGGGTGGAAGAGCCAGGCTGGTTGGCGCAGATAAAGCCACCGCCGCTGATGAATGCCGTGGGAAGCTCAATCACCTGCACGGTAGCAGTGGCAACGGCGCTGGTGCCGCATTGGTCAGTGACCGTGACTGTATAAACCGTTGTTTCCGACGGGTTTACTGTAATCACAGGCGACCCATCCCCCGTGCTCCACATATAATTAAAGGTACCGTTTTCGATGCCGCCGGAAACAGTCGGTTCCAAAGTAGTAGTGGTGGCCGCACATATCTCCTGGTCTGGCATCGTGGCTTCCAGGTCGGGTGGGTCTGCGATTTCCAAGGTTATGTTGAAACTACTGCACGAACAGGCATTTTGAAGGGAAATGATAATCGTTTCGATGCCTTCGGGGATGCCGTCGTTGATAACGTTGACCGGCAAGCCGAAGTCTGACACGCCGGGCGGGATGATGAACGTCCCCGACAGGGGCACGTAATCCACGCCAGGCGTTGCGGTGCTGGAAGGCAAGATTGTATATTCGATGATGACCGGCAGGTTGATGTCGCCCGCCGCACGGTGGAAAATGAACTGCCCGTCGTTGCAGTTTTCATAGACGAGGTTGGTGCCGGTGATTTCCGAATAGGCTTCGCCGGTACCGACGCCACCCGCACTGAAACTGCCTGCCTGGAGGAAAACCGCCGAGTCGTAAATGCCGTCAATGGCGTCTCCCACCAACAACCGGATATGGTAAGTCTGGCAAGGAATCACGTTTGCAACGGCAGACAAAATGACGGAGAAGCCGTCGAATTGAATGTCCGTCATGTTGAAGCTGCCGCCGCAACTGCCATCTTGATTGGGCACGAAATAGCCCGAATTGGTGACAGGATTGATGTTCGCAATGGATGCCGGTGTAGAGCCGCCCGGCAAAACGGCAATGTTGTCTCCATTGAACATGAAGCCGCCGGCAATCCCCGGTCCGCTAATAAAAAAGCCGAAAACGTCATTGTAATTGGAAACCGGCGGTGCGAATTCGCAATATTCTTCCGAAGCGAAGGCATAATTGAAAGTGAGCGTCCCGATGGTAGGTGTAAAGTTGAACTCGATGCCAACAGCGTCGAATACGTTGGCGCCTGCAAGGAGCAGCAAATCCGGGTCGCTGCCGCCCATGCCGCCATTGCCTGCACTTTCCGAGTCGTTTGGTCCCGGGGCATTGGCAATATTGCCACATTCAATAATGACCCCATGGTCAATGCCGATGGAAGCGCTTCCGCCGAAAAATTCGCCTAATGCAGCAGGCGCTCCCACTGCTGTAACGCCGCTCACATCGAAGCAGCCACCCCCGATAAATACCTCGTTAATGAGGTATGCCGCATCTTGTTGAGTAGTGCTGAGGTTCGCCAGTTTGGGCTTCCCGTCGCCGTTTTTACAATCGTCGCAGCGCACGGACAAGCTGAACTGCTTGCCGCCGCAAGTTTCGCCCTCGCTGCCCCGCGTCATCACGAGGTCAACGCACTTGTCTTTTGCAACGAAGGAAAAATAGCGGCTGCCCTTGTCCTGCCCCGGAAAACGGAGCGTGGCGTCGCATCCGAACTCGACTGCCCAAAGGGTGTAAGTCCAACCGGGGGTCAAGTCGCAGAGTTGTAGTTCTCGCTCTTCGCCGGAAATGGAGAACGGGTGGCGGAGTTGGTGGCGACCCTCCAACTTCACGACGACCGGCGATTTTTTTTGAGAAATGGCGAGATTTGGAATCAGAGAAAAAACAGTCAAAGTGACCAATGAGAGTAAAAATGTCCTCATCTTAATTAATTATAGGTGAACAGATTTAAAATGTAGAGCCAGGCTCGATGGGGTAGGATGGACATTTTGAGGCAAACAGAATTCAGGCTTTAATTTCATTCGGCTGGGGAGAGGTGGTGAGCCAGAGCAGAACGGTCCGGGGGAATTGTTGATTGATAGTTGATTGATGTAGCCAGCAATCAT
>CAZHLB010000269.1:0-8624 GCA_964533005.1 uncultured Saprospiraceae bacterium | reverse complement strand
TATGTGACTATGTGTTGAAAGAAAAAAGTGTCGTTTAAATGCGGCTAGCTACTTAAGCGGAAATTGGAGTCTCTTATTTTTTAAACCAATTCAGGCGGAAAAGTTGAATGGGTGAAATGGCGGCTGTTGGCGTCGGAGGAAGTTTATACTCCTTCACGTGTGGTTTTGTAAAAAGAATTATCCTTGCTTTTCTGAGCATTGAAGCTGACACGTATCGGATACCTTCGAAGGTATCCGATACGTGATTTGCAAAATCCGAGTTTATCGAATGACCACTTACGAAATCATCATCATCCTTTGCGGGCTGATTATTTTCTCCTACTTCTTTGAAATTTTTGCCCGGCACACCAAAGTGCCTGCCGTTCTCCTGCTGCTGGCGACAGGCATCGGGCTGGGATTGGTCTCGGATGTTTTTCAATTTCCGACGGTTAATCTTTCAAGAATATTGCCCTTGCTCGGCACGGTCGGTTTGATATTAATTGTGCTGGAAGGCGCACTGGAACTGCATTTCACGCCGGAAAAAAAGAAGGTGATTTTTAAAACCCTGGGCGCTGCATTTTTCCTGCTCCTCATTTCCACGCTGCTGATTGGCGGTTTTTTCGTCTTTATCACGGGAGTTTCGTACAAAACCTGCCTGCTAAATGCGGTTCCATTCAGCACCATCAGCTCGGCGATAGCCATTCCATCTGTCGTTCATTTAATGGCGCCCCAAAAAGAATTCGTTGTTTATGAGTCCACTTTTTCAGACATCATTGGTATCATGCTTTTTAATTTTTTGCTTTACAATGAGCAAATTCATGCTGGCTCATTTGTGGGCGTTGCGCTTGAAACGGTCATCATACTCGTCGTGGCAGCGCTTTTTTCCTTTTTTCTATTATACCTGCTACGACGCATCGAGCACCACGTGAAATTCTTTCTCATACTCGCCATACTGATACTCATTTATGCTATTGGAAAGCAATACCACCTTTCGACACTCATTATCATATTGGTCTTCGGCTTGTTTTTAAACAACACCCAACTGTTTAAATTTCAATGGTTTACCAAGCTGTTTCAATATGCGGATTTTGAAAAAGACCTTCAGCAATTACACCTTTTGACAGCGGAAAGCGCATTTTTACTGCGCACGTTTTTCTTCGTAATTTTTGGTTTTACCATGGAATTAAGCCTGCTTGCCAACCAGCAAATTTTAATAAACGGGCTTGCGGTTGCCTCCATGATTTATCTTTTACGTGGTTTATATCTTCGGTTTGCCGCCAGGGAAAACTTAAGTCCCATATTATTTATCAGCCCGCGTGGGCTTATCAGCATTTTGCTATTTTTCAGCATACTTGACAGCCGGCGCCTGCTCGGAATAGACACTGCTTTGTGTGATTCTGGCAACCAACGTCGTGATGATTTATGGCTTGGTCAGGGCGAAGGCGCTGCCCGATGCCGATACGCCAATTGAGCCGGGAACATTATCGTGAAGGTTTTGCGCATTAATTAATTCCTATTTTTCCATGAAAGCTTCCATCGAAATCAGCATGTACCCGCTTGACAACCAATACGGTACGTCCATTCTAAACTTCATCCAAAGGCTAAAAATGCACCCGGAATTGACGGTGCAATCGAACAACATGAGCACCCAAATTTTCGGCGACTACGACCATCTCATGGCGGCGCTCACGCAAGAAATGAAGACTTCGTTCGAGGAGGAAAAAGCGGTGGTGATGGTGATGAAGGCAGTTAATCTTGACTTGTATTGAATTAGGATGCGAAGGATTTACAAGGATATTAAGGATTGGGACGGGTGTCTCCGTCCCAATCCTTAATATCCTTGTAAATCCTACGCATCCTAATTCGACCCATTCCGCTGAAAGGGCCCCACGTAGTGCAGCACATCCTCCGCCGTTATCTCATTGGCGCTCAGGATGATAAGTCGCTCCACCACGTTGCGCAATTCCCGAATGTTACCCGTCCAGTTGAAGTTTTGCAAGGCGACCAAAGCCTCTTTCGAGATGCGTTTCGGGGCGATGCCGTACTCGGTGCAAACGAGGTTGATGAAATGCTCGACCAATTGCGGAATGTCTTCCCGGCGATTGTTCAGCGGCGGCACTTCGATGATGATGACAGCGAGGCGGTGGTACAAATCTTCCCGGAAGCGGTTGTGGGCGATTTCGGTGCGCAAGTCCTTGTTCGTGGCGGCGATGACCCGCACGTCCACCCTGATTTCCTTCTCGCCGCCGACCCGGGTGATGCGGCTTTCCTGCAACGCCCGCAAGACTTTCGCCTGGGCGTCGAGGCTCATGTCGCCAATTTCATCGAGGAAAATGGTGCCGCCGTTTGCCTGCTCGAACTTGCCGATGCGCTGCTTGTGCGCCGAGGTAAACGAACCTTTTTCGTGCCCAAATAGCTCGCTTTCAATCAGTTCCGACGGAATAGCGGCGCAGTTCACTTCGACGATGGGGCTTTTCGAGCGATTGCTTTTTTCGTGAACCCAGCGAGCGACCAACTCCTTGCCCGTGCCGTTTTGCCCGGTGACGAGGATGCGAGCCTCGGTCGGGGCGACCCGCTCGATGGTGTCTTTGATGCGGCGCATCGCTTCGGAATCGCCAATCATTTCCTGGGTTTTATAGACGGTGACTTTCTGCTTGAGCACCTTCGTTTCGGTGATGAGGCTCGACTTGTCGAGGGCGTTGCGGATGGTGATGAGCAGGCGGTTGAGGTCGGGCGGCTTGGAGATGAAATCGAATGCGCCTTTTTTCACCGCTTCGACGGCGGTGTCAATGTTGGCGTGCCCGGAAATCATCACGACCGGCGTGTCGGGCGCAAGGGTTTGAATCCTTTCGAGGGCTTCCATGCCGTCCATTTTCGGCATTTTGATGTCCATGAGAATGACATCGTACTGGCTCTTTTTCAATTGAACCAGGCACTCCAGCCCATCGGAGGCTTCGTCCACTTCGAACTTTTCAAATTGGAGAATATCCTTCAAGGTTCTGCGGATGGGGACTTCGTCGTCAACGATTAAAACTTTTGCCATGGGAATGATAAAGATTTAGAGGCTTGTGATTTACGAATTGTTTTTTTTGAAAACAGAACGGGGGGGTGTACGGCAAAGGTAGAAAATTGGTTGCAACGGGTAGGGGGAAAGTGAATGGGCAGATGACCATGAGTTGATGGTGTTGGAGGAGATTAGTGCAGCGTAAAGCGGAGCATCTTTTCAACGCAAAAGGCGCTAAGGAGGCAACAATTCATAAGCTCCTTAGCGCCTTTTGCGTCTCTTGCGTTGAAAAAAACGGATTTATTTCGCCACCACTACCCGCACCGTTTTCACCGCCCCCTCGCCTGAGCGCAACTGCAAGAAATACAAACCGGAACGCACCTCATGGAGCGGCAAAACGAGCCTCATCTCACCTTCCAGCACTTGCCGCTGTTGAACCAGCCGCCCTGCCAAATCCGTCAAGTCCAGAAATCCTTCCTCGAAGTCGCCTTCGATTTCAATATGCAACGCTTCCGTCGCCGGGTTCGGGAAGACCATGATTTGCCAAGCCTCGTCCTGCGCCACAATGGGACAATCCGGGCACGGCTGCTGCCCGTTTCCTGTTGAAACAGCGAGCGAGTTGCCGCCATTTCCGCCGCCGAAACCGGGGCAGATGTTCAGCACATTGCTTTGGCTGTTGCAACCGGAAGCGTTCGAATAAATGGAAATGACGCCGCCGACACCATTCGGCTCTGCGCCAATCAGGTGCTCGATGGCGCAGCAATTGGTCAGGCTGGTATTGTAATAAACTTTCAAAGCGCCGCCCACCCAATCGAGGTCTTCCAAGCCGTTCAGCGATTGCAGCTTAGAGCCGTAGGTGTTGCTGTTGATGGTCAGACCGCCGCCGATGGTGTCCAGATTGTGCAAGCCATTCATATCCACCAAAGCGGTCATTTTGATGGTGACGTTGCCGGTGACTTTCACCAAATTGGCAAGGGAAGCCAGGCTGGTGACGCCGCTGTTTTGCACGATTAGGTTGCCTTGAATAACGGAGTAGCAAGCAGCCCAGGCGTTCACCTGCGCCTGCGTGGTGAAGGTGACGTTGCCCACGTAGGTTGCGCCGCCGGGAGCGCCGTTGTCAATCGCCCCGTCGCAGTTGTCGTCCACGCCGTTGCACACCTCCGACATGCCGGGGTTGACGTTGGCATTGCCGTCGTTGCAATCGCCAAAACCCAGCAGTTGCGGCAAAGCCTTGTAACCCACCGGCTTGCTGCACTGCACCAGCGTAGCGCCGTTGGAGTAGCCGTCGTTATCCGAGTCCTTGTACCAGGTTTGACCGGGGAATTGAAGCGGGTCGTTGTCGTTGCAGTCGTTGTTCAGACCCAAGAGATTGGCGGCAAGCTCGAAGCCCGGCGGTTGCGGGCAGGATTGCTGCGTGACGCCGTCGGAGTAGCCGTCGTCGTCGAGGTCTTTGTACCAGGTTTGCACGCTGCCTGCCGTGCCGACGTTGGCGACGGCGCTCACGCTGCACGTCGGGTCGCCGAGCACCCAGACGAGGATGTCGTAAGCGCCTGCATCCAGGAAGGGAAACTCGCCGGTCAGGTTGAACCAATCGCCCCCGGTGATGGAATAGGCAAGCTGCTGCCCCGTGCCCACCGCCGTTATCAGGATGCTGCCGTCGCCTGCGCCGGGGCAGCTTTCGGGCGTCACCACCAGGTCGGTGATGAGCACCGCACACACGGCAGTCACCACCACCGGGAGCACTTCGCTCACGCATCCTGTCGTCGTGTCCCGGAATGCTCCGTAAAAAACGGTGCTCTCGTTCACCACCGGCTGAAACAGGTTCGCCGTGTCCGCATACAATTCCATTGTCTGACTCGCATTGAACCACACCACTTCATAACCCGCAGGCAGGTTTTGCAAAATCAGCGTCGCCTGATAACCGGGCGGCACTTCGGTCACCGAAGCCGGGTCGAGCACGGGCGCAGGCAAAGGCGGGGCGCTGAAACAACCCGGGCAAGCCTCGAACAACCAGCCGGAGTTGTTGAACACGTCGTCGCTGTTGGCGCCCGCGTAGGTGAAGGCAGTGCCGGTGGCGGCGATGTCGGTCAGGTACAGGAAGTCGAGGCAGACGGGGTCGCCGTCTTTGTGGAGGGTGGCTTGGGCGCCGAGTTGGGTGGATTTTATTTCGATGGGGAAGCCGCCGAAGCCTTCCGCGATGAAGTTGCCGAGGGGGGTGATGGTTTGGGTGGAGCCTGCTGCAAGTTCGTAAGTTGAGCCAGGATTGAAGGTTAAAGATTCGAAAATGTTGCTTCCGAGAATATGCGCGCTTTTTAAGAAAGTCGCTGAATGGAAGCTGTTGTAATAAATAACATTGGTTAACCCATCGCAAACCAGATTGTAATAAGCATGGCTGCCGCCATAAAAATAGGATTCAGCGCAGGTGGAATTCATGTAAATCGTGGAAGTGCCTGCGTCGAAGTCAAAAGGGTCGGAACTCATCTCAAAGTAGCTGTAACAGCTACCCTGACCGATGAAAATGTTCGAACTGCCAAGGTGCAGTGCCCTGGTTGGCGAGTCATTAGAAATGAAATAGAAGTCCACCGTCACGTCCTGTCCATTTGTGTTTAGCGCCCCATTACGGTGTCGGAGGTACGAGTTGGCATGGAAGGCATCAAGCAAAATCCAGCCTCCTCCAGCCCCATCGAAAGATACCTGACCAAGAAACTCCTTGCCCGCTGAACTGATAGTCTTGCCAGTGGTGTGCGCCATGAAATGCACCTCGCCATTGAAAGCGAGCGCCATGTCTGGCACAAATTTCAGGGAGCCAAAAATGAAGAGCTTGTTTTGATAATCTCCGGTCAAGTCCGGCGAGTTAAGCACACCTGTCCAATCCATATTTTGGCAAAAAGCGACCGGCACATTGATATTGACCTGCTCGCCCGCTAGCGCAAAGCCAGCGTTTTGGTCAAAAAACACATTGTCGAATGGCGTAGGAATGCATTCGCCCCCGGCTCCGCCACTCGATAGCGACCAATGGACTGCATCGTTCCAGTCGCCGCCGCCGCCGACCCAATACAAATTACGTGGGGCAACCGGAAGAAAAGTCCAGCCGGTATTATTGCCCAAATCTGCGCTGTTGGCGGCGCTGAATGTCGCCCCGCCAATTGCATGAATGTCCTGCAAAACCACATAAGTCAGTGCCACCGTGCCCGTCGTTTTTTCGATTTGAGCAGCGCTGCCCGCCTGCGTTGAAATGATGGTCAGAAAATCCATGCATGAGCCGTTGCCGTTGAAAGTGCCGCCAGGGTTGATAGTTTGTGTGCTTCCGGCTTGCAACTCGTACACCTGCCCGATGGTGAATGTCAAGATATCGTAGTGGTTGTTTCCGACGATTCTTGCGTTTTTCAGAAAAGTCGCTGAATGGAAGCTGTTGTAATAAATAACATTGGTTAACCCATCGCAAACCAGATTGTAATAAGCATGGCTGCCGCCATAAAAATAGGATTCAGCGCAGGTGGAATTCATGTAAATCGTGGAAGTGCCTGCGTCGAAGTCAAAAGGGTCGGAACTCATCTCAAAGTAGCTGTAACAGCTACCCTGACCGATGAAAATGTTCGAACTGCCAAGGTGCAGTGCCCTGGTTGGCGAGTCATTAGAAATGAAATAGAAGTCCACCGTCACGTCCTGTCCATTTGTGTTTAGCGCCCCATTACGGTGTCGGAGGTACGAGTTGGCATGGAAGGCATCAAGCAAAATCCAGCCTCCTCCAGCCCCATCGAAAGATACCTGACCAAGAAACTCCTTGCCCGCTGAACTGATAGTCTTGCCAAGTTGAAACGCCCTAAAATGCACCTCCCCCGCCACCTCCCACTGCATCCCCGCGATAAGCTTCAAAGACCCATAAATCCAAACCTGCTTATCGCCGGGACCCGAAAGCCCCGGCACATTCCCCGCCCCCGTCCAATCCATATCCATGCAATAAATAATAGTCTGGTCAATGGTCACCGTGCCGCCCGCCGGGAAGGAGTTGGCGTCGAAATGCACGTTGTCCATCGAGGTGGGCACCTGGTCGTGGAAGACTGCGCCGCCGGAGGCAGTCGCCCAGTGGTTGTTGTGGTCGCTCCAGAGACCGGAGCCGCCGACCCAGTAATATTCAAGTGCAGAAAGCGAGGAAAGATGGAAAAAAACAGCGCAGGTGAGGAGAGCGCCTTTGCAAAGGGTGTCGAGCTTTTTCATGAGCGTGGGTTTAATTAGTGCCGGGTTTAAATTGCTCTTTTTGGAAGGGAAATTTGAGCCAGGTACCGGGCTGCAAATTGGATTTTTTTGGCAAGCGAAGCAAGAAGGGAAAAAATGGAGGGTGATTTCTCCGCCAAAAGTTTTTTCCCGCTGGTGTGGTGTCTTCCACGCTCCCCATTTAACTCAACCGCTGCTCCTGCCGCTTTGCAACCGTTCCAGAATATCGGTGCAAATCACTTTCTTGCGCAAAAAAAACTGAACAACTATGGCAAATCCAATCCTCCGTGTGGACTCCCTTTTTCAAGCCGCCCGCCAGATTATCCTTTCCGCTCGTGCAAAAGCCTACGCCGTCATCAACACGGAAATGGTTTCAGCCTACTGGAAGGTAGGGCAACTGATTGTAGAGGAGGAGCAAAACGGGCAAGAGCGAGCCGGGTACGGCAAGGCAATAATTGCCGGCTTGGCGGAGCGCTTGACGGCAGAGTTCGGGAGTGGTTATTCCCAAAGCAGCCTCAAGTATTTCCGGCAGTTTTACCTCACTTATCCAATTCGCCACGCGGTGCGTGGCGAATTGACCTGGACACATTACCGCCTCTTATTGGGGGTGAAAAATGAACGAGCAAGGCAGTTTTACGAAGAGGAAAGCATCCGGTCAGGCTGGGGCACTCGTGCGCTGGAACGCCAAATCCATAGCTTTTACCACGAACGGCTGCTGGCAAGCAGCGACCGGGCAGGCGTCGAAGCCGAAGCCCGGGCGAACACGCAGGCGCTCGCCCCCTCGCCCCGTGATTTCATCAAAAGCCACTACGTGCTGGAATTTCTCGGCATGCCGCCATCGCCGAGCCTGTATGAAAAAGACCTCGAACAGGCATTGATTGACAACCTGCAAAAATTCCTGCTGGAACTGGGTCGGGGTTTTTCCTTCGTTGCCCGCCAACAATTCATCCTTGCCGATGGCGATGAGTTCAACATTGACCTGGTTTTTTACAATTACATCCTGAAATGCTTCGTGCTATTCGACCTGAAAATCGGCAAACTCGAACATGGCGACATCGGGCAAATGGACATGTACGTGCGCATGTACGAGGACAAATTCAAAGTCCCTGGCGACAATCCAACCATCGGCGTTATCCTTTGCTCCGAAAAAAACGAGGCGGTGGTCAAGTATTCCGTTTTGAGCGAGAGCAAGCAATTATTCGCTTCCAAATATCTGCTCTACCTGCCCAGCGAAGCGGAACTGAAAGCCGAACTGGAACGGGAGCGCCTGCTGGCAGAACTGGCTTTGGAGCAAAAACTCAAAAATTCAATCCCACCGCCGGTGTGATGTCTCCCACTCTCCTCAATTAACTCAACAGCTGCACCTGCCCGGTTGTCCACAAGAAAATCACTCCCCCCCATCGCCTTTCGCTGCCAGTGCTTGTTC
>CAZHLB010000268.1:2493-8646 GCA_964533005.1 uncultured Saprospiraceae bacterium | reverse complement strand
CCTTGAAGCACCGCCACGCCGGACGGATTGGCTTCGTTGAAAATTTGACCAAAAACCGTCAGGCTGCCGTCTTCGCAAAGCTGCATTTCCAAATGATATTCCGCCTCCGGGTAAAAACTGAGACTGACATTGACCACCGAATCGCAGCCGAGGTAGCTGCTGCCGGGGAAAATTTCCGTTCCGGTGGGGTTGCTGACGCTGTAAAGTGTGCCATTTACAAACATAAACTCACCCGGGCAGAGGGTCGGGTCGAGGTTGAAAATGGAAACATTGCTGAAATCGAGGTTGATGTAAACCGTTGAATCGCAACCATTTGCCGCCGCTCCCGGCAAAATTTCCGTTCCGGTCGGATTGGTCACATCGTACACCGTACCGTTCACGGTGACGCTGCCGCCGGTGCAGAAGGTTTGGCTCAAATTATATTCTGCCGGTGGAAAAAACGTCAGGCTCACGTTGACGACCGAGTCGCAACCTAAGTAACTTCCGCCGGGAAAAACCTCCGAGCCGCTCGGATGCCCTTCGTTGTAAACCGTGCCATTGATGAGTAAAAACTCGCCGGGGCAAAGGTCTTGGTTCAAATTTTCAACGACTACGTTGTTGAAAATCAGGTTGATGTGAATGGTCGAGTCGCATCCGTTGGCGCTTGCGCCGGGCAAAGTTTCCGTGCCGGTTGGGTTTGCCTCGTTGTAGGTCGTGCCGTTCACGACGAGGCTGCCGCCGGTGCAAAGGGTTTGTATCAAATTAAATTCTGCCGAGGCAAAAAATGCCAGGCTCACGTTGACCACCGAGTCGCAGCCGAGGTAGCTGCCGCCGGGGAAAGTTTCCGCTCCGGTGGGGTTGTTTTCGTCGTAAACCATGCCGTTGATGGTCAAAAACTCGCCGGGGCAAAGGTTTTGGACAATGTTTTCAGTGGCAACTGAATTGAAGTCCAGGTTGATGTAAACGATTGAATCGCAACCGCTTGTGGCGGCGTTTTGCAAAATTTCCGTGCCGTTTGGATTGGCTTCATTGTAAGTCGTGCCATTCACGACGAGGCTGCCACCCGTGCAGAGGGTTTGTATCAAATTAAATTCTGCCGAGGCAAAAAATGCCAGGTTCACGTTCACCGTCGAGTCGCAGCCGAAGGAACTGCCGCCGACGAAAGTTTCAGAGCCAGTGGGGTTTGCAGTGTCGTAAATCGTGCCGTTGACGACCAGATTTTCGCCGGGGCAAAGGGTGGGGGAGAGGTTGGCAGTGACCGCAGGATGCACGGTCAGGTCGGTCACGAAGGGATTGGGAAAATTCACCGTGCAGTTGCCGTCCGTCAAACTCACCGGGAATACTTGCAAACTGCCGCTCGTGAAGCCAAAATTGGCGGGACAAATCGTGCCTGATTGCGAGTTATCGCTCGCAGAAATCGAAAAAGGCAGGGTCGAGCCGTTCACCGAGACCCCAAAAACCAGGTCGAACGGCGCCACGCCACTGAACTGCGCCGTGTACGGAAAACATTCGCCCTCGCAAATCGCCGGAATGAGGCTGAGTTGCACGGCAGGCTCGTAAAAAATGACCGGGATGCCTTGCGAAACCGACAGGCAATTGTCGCTGGCGCTGAAATTTCCCGCCCCGTCGTTCGTCCCCGCCACCGCCGACACGTAATAAGTTTGACCCAAAACTACCCCCGCCGGGAAGCTGAAAGTGCCGGAATTGCTGGTCGCCAGCACATTTCCCAATTGCGCCCCGGCTTCGTCGTGCAACACAAATTGCAGCACGTCATCCACGTCGAGAAACTCGTCCAGATTGTGGTCAACCGTGAAACTGCTGCCGTTGCAAACCTGCAAGGGCGTTCCGGCAAAATTCATCGTGCCTGCATCCGTTGCGCAAAGGCAGTTTTCCGAGCCGCTCACCGCCACGGGCCCGCAGCCGTTTGCGTCATCAATATTAAAGGTGTAGCTGCCGCCGCTCGCAATCGGAGCGGAGGTGAAAGTCGTGCCGCCGAGCGCCGTGCCGTCCACGTTGTAGCTCGCCGGGTCGCCGCCGTTCAGGGTGAAACTGACGGTGTATGTCTGGGTCGCAGCGTCGCAATCTTCGAGCAGATTGGAGAAGGTGGGCGGGGTGTTCACGGCGACTGAAGTCGCCGCTACATTGGTGCAAGTGGCTGAGGGCGTGAAAGTTAGCGCCACGTTTCCAGCCAAACCCGCCGGGTTGAAATTGCTGCCGGAGACGCCTTGACCCGACCACGTGCCGCCGGGAAAAGCCGGGTCGGCGAGGCTGGAAAGGTCGAGCGGCGTTGCATTTTGGCACAAATCAGCCGTACCGAGTTGCGGCGTCGCAGGTGCATTCACGGTGATGAAGGTAGTCGCCTGGTTTACGCAAGTTGTTGAAGGTGTGTAAAGTAGCAAGATGCTGCCGCTCAAACCCGCCGGGTTGAAATTGTTCCCGGACACGCCTCCGCCTGACCAACTGCCTGCCGGGAAATTGGGGTCGGCGAGGCTGCTTAAGTTGAAAATGCCGCTCGTTTGGCAGAGGGTGGTCGTGCCGAGTTGTGGCGTTGGCGGCACGTTCACGGCGACTGAAGTCGCCGCTACATTCACGCAACTGGCTGACGGCGTGAAGGTTAAAGTGATGTTTCCGCTCAAACCTGCCGGGTCTAAATTGCTCCCCGTCACGCCTGCGCCTGCCCACGTTCCGCCGGGAAAATTGGGGTCGAGCAAAGTTGTCAGGTCAAAAATTCCAGCCGATTGGCAAATGCTCGCCGTTCCAAGTTGCGGCGTCGGCGGCACGTTCACCGTGACGGTCGTTGTGCCGGGGCTGCTGCAACCTGTTGATGGTGTGAAAGTTAGCGTGATATTTCCACTCAAACCTGCCGGGTTGAAGGCGCTGCCGGAGACTCCTTGACCCGACCACGTGCCAGTTGGAAAACCAGGGTCTTGCAAAGTCGCAAGGTTGAGCAGCGAGGCGCTTTGGCAAATTGTTGCCGTGCTCAAAACAGGTGCAGCGGGCACGTTGACCGTCACCGTCGTCGAAGCTGGCATGCTGCAACTCGTTGACGGCGTGAAAGTTAGCGAGACGTTGCCACTCAAACCCGCCGGGTTGAAAAAGTTGCCGGACACGCCCTGACCCGTCCAGGTTCCGGTCGGAAAAGCCGGGTCGAGCAGGTTGTTCAGGCTGTACGCAGGGGAAGTTTGGCAGAGCGTCGCCGTGCTCAAATTCGGAGCGGCAGGCTCGTTGACGGTGATGGTGGTCGTGCCGGGCATGGTGCATGGCAGGCTCGGCGTGAAGGTCAGCGTGATGTCTCCGCTCAGACCTGTCGGGTTGAAATTCGTGCCGTTCACGCCAAATCCTGACCAATCTCCTGCGCTCAAATTCGGGTCAATGATGTCGTTCAGGTCGAAAAAACCGCTGTTTTCGCAGACCGTAGCCGTGCCGAGTTGCGGCGTGGCGGGGTCGGTGACTTCGAGGGTAATCGCTGCCGGTTCCGAGTCGCAATCGCCGCCGCTGACGATGGCATAAACCGTTGTGGATGAGGTAGTAAAGCTGCCGGGATTGGAAATCGGGTCGTTGCCGCCGGGGTCGGTGTACCAGGCGACGGTCGTGCCCGGTTGCCCGCCGTTCACGATGTTGTTGACGGACAGCAAATTGAAAACCGCTGCGCCGTTGGTGCTGCATTCCTGCAAGCTTGTGCCGTTAGCGTTGGGGGCTGCGAGGATGCTCACGTTGGTCGAGACGGTGGCGCTGTTGCAACCATTGACCGAGACCGAAAGCGTGTAAGTGCCTGACATACCAGGGATTACGTTGGAAATCTGAGGGTCTTCGAGCGCCGAATTGAAGCCGAGAGGCCCCGACCAATCATAGATTGCGTTGGAAAAGAAGGGTGCGTCGAGTTGCAAAATTTCGCCCTCGCAAAGCGGGCTGTTGTTGTTCACGCTCGACAAATCAGGCATGGCGTCGGCAGTCACGGTCGCCTCACCCTCAAAACTGGAAAAGACCGGGCAACCCGTCGAACTGGTCACGGAGACCAGCGAAAAAGTCGTCGTAGCATTGACGATAACGTTGATGGTTTGCCCGTTGACGGCGTTGGGGATGTTGAAATTTTGGACGCCATCCGTGTACGTTAAATTATAAGTGCTGCCAGCAGGTAGGTTTAAAGTCAGGGTGGCATTCACCGGGGCACAGCCGTTGCAATTGCCGGTGCATTCGATGGACATGCCGCTGGGTAAAATTTCAAACTCGTTTGGCACGGAACCGTAGGCTGCGCAGCTTGGAAAAGCCTGCCAGTTGGCGCTGTTTTCCAGCCGTTGAATCCAGGTCAACTGCGTGGTGGGGGTCATCGAACCCACGTATTTCAGGAAGTCCGTCTGCCCGGTGGCAGGCTCCATGTGGTAACAAGGGATGAGGTCGGGATGCAGATTCGACTGCTGGCTCGTGCCGTTTGCTGCCCAAACGCTGGCGGTGTTGAAGCCGAAAAGAATGTTGCCGGAATAGCTGGCATCATGTGAACCGGGGGCAGGGTCGCCTTGATCCCAATCGCCGCCGGACATGAAAAAAAGCTGGTCGCCGCCAGAGTTGAGATTCATGGCGAAGCCGCTGGGTATGTTGACATTGGTGAACGACCAGCCGGAGTGCGAGATGCAATCGTAGGTTTCGGGTGTGTTGATAGCTGAGAGGGTGATGACCTCTCCCTTCGGAATGGTTGCGCCGGAATAAACCATGCGGAGCGTGCCTTCCGTGTCGCCAAAAAGGTTCGGATTGGCACGTTCCCAGCCGTTGTCGGTCAGGTCGAGCACCGTTCCGGGGGTGATGTCTTGAAAACAAATGAAGCTGATGAGGTCTTCCGTTCCGTTGCCGCTACAAGCGGTGTTGTCGGCGACGACGCCAACAACGGCAAGGTCGCCGGGCCCAATTTGGGCAACCAGCGAGCTGGTCAGCAAGAGAAAAAAGCAGGCGGAACTGGCGGTGTAACGGAAAAAATCAGCGAAGGAAAGCCGGTTGCGGAGGTTCGGGAAAGCCATCATAATTAGGATGTGTTGTTCGGGCAAAGGTAGCATTTCAAAGAGAGGGGAAAGATGGGTGAAAAGAATTTGCGGGTGGAATCGCCTGCTGGCTTTTGCAAGGTTTATGTTCCTGCAAAGAGGCTGATGTGCCGCAGATAATTTTTTAGATGAAATTTTTTTGTTGCGATTTATTTTGCCTCGTAAGTATTTTGGCAGACCCATTTACTTTGGTCACAATGTCAAGCAGGTCAAGCTCTTTAAATCAGCCAATTTTTAAAGAATACACTTTCAAATTGCTGGGTCACGTTATCCCGAAAAACTACCTGAACACCCCCTGCCCGTGCTTGCATCTTTGTAGCGTTATCAGTAAAAATCAAAACGTGCTTTAAAAATCAAGAATTATGAACACAAAAATGGTCTTACTCAGCTCCACACTTTTCCTCTCCCTCTCCTTTACTTCTCCTCTCTTTTCCCAAGTTGAAGGCTTGGAAATGAAACTTCAGCTTCTTGATGACCAGCAAACCTGGGGTGTTTTTGTGCGCCCTGGCAAATCGGTTTCTCCCAGCGAAAAACTGGCTACCGGTTCCGGTCAGGTAACGGTGGTGGCGCCGGTTGGTTTTTTCTACGAAAACCTGGTTTGCCAAGCCGGAACCTGGGTCGAAAACGCACGGGTAAACTCGCCAAAAGAAGCGCCGGGAATGGCTTACGTTTCCTTTGGTTTTGAAGAAGAAAAAAAGAAAATTTTGCTCCAGGCGGGTAGCGAGACACTGCTTTTCACTTTCACAGCGCCTGGTTTTGAAGGTCAGCTTTCGTTGATTGACAATGAAAACGACCCGTTCAACCAGCTTCCCAATTCGCTCTGGACAAATCCGGGCAACGACTTGCAAATCGTGGATTTTGTTGCGCAAGGTGGTTTGAAAACTTATTCTTATGCTCGCAACTACGAGGATGTAGCTGGAATTGAAATGGAGGCGCTGTCCATGCCGGCTGCTGCCAACGCCCCGGTGAGTTACAGCCGTTTTGTAAATAATAAAGATTAGACCTGGCTTCACCTTTCCGAAAGTTGGCAACTTTCGGAAAGGTCAGTTCCAATCAACGCCAAAAAGAAAGGGGCGGGCCGCGGGCAAGGCCGCCCCCCCGGGATTTTTGTTTTGGGGGGGAAGGAGGCGCTTTTTTTTTAAGC
>CAZHLB010000268.1:0-2483 GCA_964533005.1 uncultured Saprospiraceae bacterium | reverse complement strand
TTTTTCTTTATTTTACAACACAAAAACACACAACCCCCGGGGGGGGGGGCGGCCCCCCCCCCCCCCGCCCCTTTCTTTTTGGATAGGCTGGAAACGTAGCCTTTTTTATTCCCTGAATGGATTGGAAAACCGGCTGTGGCTGATGGTGCTGACGTCGGTCAGGGTGTGGAGGAAGGCAACAAGAGCTTGCTTTTCTTCATCGTTCAGGTTCAGTTTTTTGGGCTCGCCGTCGGGACTTAGCTCTTGATTGAGGTTCGGGTGGTTTTTGATGCCTGAATTGTAATGCTCGATGACTTCTTCCAGGGTTGCGAAGCGTCCGTCGTGCATGTAAGGTGCAGTCAAGGCGACATTGCGCAGCATCGGCACTTTGAAAACACCGTTGTCTTGCGGTCTGCCAGTCAACGAGCCGATGCCTTGATCGGCGTAAACTTCATCCAAACCGTTGTTGGCAGTTCTGAGGGCAGTCCGTTCCATCTTGTGTCCGTGACACGACCGGCAATTTAGCATGTACAGATTTTTGCCGAGGTTTTCTTGCTCCGTGAACCCGGCAAAAGGCACGAGGGTGGAATTCGCTGCTTTCAGATTTTGGTCGAACTCGGAATTGTCTGAAGAAAGGGCGTTGATAAATTCTTCGAGGGCTAAGAGAATTTTGTAGGTCGCCGAGATTTGGTCGCCTGGCTTAAATGCCTTTGAAAACAAGATTTGATAAAAATCTTCCTGGAGCAATTCTTCTCCCAATTCATCGAGGTCAGCGCCCATTTCTACCTCGTTTTGCAAGGTTTGAAAGCTTTGCTCGAAAATGGAGGCTGCCCTCTCATCCCAAAAAAATCGGAGGTTGCCGCTGAAATCACCTCCGTAGGATTCCGGGAAACTTTTCACCGATGCGAGCGGCAGCGAATTTCTCGCCGTCAATTTCCCTTCAAATCCTTCGCTCAAAGCCACGTCGTCGGAAAATGCCTTGTCTTGCTTGTGGCAGGATGCGCAGGAAACGGTGTTGTTGGCGGAGAGCCTTTTGTCGTAAAAAAGCACCCTGCCTAACGTTGCCAGGTCGTCGCTTTTGACTTTCGTGGTTCCATGAGGCGTTGAAACGGTGGTGTAATCGTCAGGTATTTCCGGCAAGTTGAGGTGGGCTTGAATGATGGCATATTCCTCGTCGGTGTAGTTTTTCGGAACGCCCGGTTCCAGTTTTTCCTCCTTTTTACAAGCCGACAGGAAAAGGAGCGCCGCAGCAAAAAGGGTAGCTATTTTTTTCATGACGGTAGGTTTGGTTTGAGCAGCGGAGAAATAAAAAAGCCCGGTGAAGACTTCCGAAATCTTCATCGGGCTTCCTGTTTCCCGGCGGCTGTTTTTTTTATTTAAACGGGTCTGAATATTTCACCGCCAGCACGGCGCTTTCGTCTGTCAAGGTGTGCAGGAAAGCAATCAGAGCGGCTTTGTCATCCTCGGAAAGATTGAGACGCTTCGGCTCGCCGGTGCTCAGGTCACGCAGTGACTCGTGCAGGTTGTCGTGCAATTTCACCCCTGAATTGTAGTGCTCGACTACTTCTTCCAAGGTTTTGAAACGCCCGTCGTGCATGTATGGAGCGGTCAAAACCACGTTGCGGAGCATTGGCACTTTGAAAACGCCTTTGTCTTTGTACTGCTGGGTGACGCCGCCCAGTCCGTCGTCGGTGTAAGTTTCATCCAAGCCATTGTTTGCAGTGGTGACACTGGTGGCGAAACCAGCGCCGAGGTTGTGGCAGCTTGCGCAGTTTTGCTGGAACAATTGTTTGCCCTGGTTTTCCTCAGCCGTGAAGCCTGAAAAATTCTGAGTTTCCAGGTGCCCTTTCACGATTTCCTGGTCATACTTGCTGTTGAAGCAGCCGATGGAATTGACGAAAGCCTCGAGCGCCCGCAGGATTTTTTGGTCGGTTGAGAAGCCGCCGCCAAATTCATTTTCCGGGAAAGCCTTGCGGAAAAGGACTTGATAATAATCTTCCTTCAATATTTTGTCGCCCAACTCGTGGAGTTTCGTTCCCATTTCCACCGGGTTTTGCAACGTCTGCGTGCTTTGCTCTTGCACACTTCCGGCTCGCTCGTCCCAAAACAAGCGGCTACCCCCGAAGCCATAGTAGGCATTAAAACTTGGGAAAGCCCCCAGTGCCAGCGAGTTTCTGGACGTGCGTTCGCCCAAAAAGCCTTCGCTGAAGGCAACGTCGTCGGCAAAAGCCAGCTCCGGCTTGTGGCAGGAAGCGCAGGAAACGGCGTCGTTGGCACTCAGCCGTGCGTCCCAGAACAGCACCCGACCAAGCGTCGCCTGGTGGTTGTTGGTTTGAATCGGAAAACCGCCCAGGTGGTCTGGCATTTCCAGCGTGTAATCCACGAGGTCGGCAGGCAGGTCGAGGCTTTTTTGAATGGTAGCCAGCTCTGCGTCGGTGTAGTGAACGACTTCCTGGTTCACGTCATCCTTGAGGCAGGAAGCCAGCAGCATCGAAAACGCGAGG
>CAZHLB010000267.1:4333-8659 GCA_964533005.1 uncultured Saprospiraceae bacterium | reverse complement strand
ATCCGCTGCCCCCTATCCTATTCATCCTTTGCTATCCCGGTTATCCTAGTTCAATAAAAATTCGCTCGCAGCTCCACCCCCACCGTCCTCGGCGGATTCACCGAAACGTGGTCGCCAAAAACGAAGCTCCAGCCATGCTGAATGTAGGTCGCATTGTTCAAATTCCTGCCCCACAAGCCGAGGCTGAACCGCTCGTTTTTAGTGCTCACCATCAAGCGTGCGTTGAGCACGCCGGTTGCTTTGCGGGCGAGGCTTTCCGTGTTGTAAATGTCGTTGAAAGTCTTGCCGGTGAAATTGTAGTCGAAGCGCAGCAGCACTTTGAGTTCCGTGCCGAGCGATTTGTACAGTTCCGGCGCAAACTTGAAGGTAAAATCGGGCGCTTTGTAAGCCCGGTTACCGCTCAGGTTGGCGGGCTGGAAAGTGAACGGGTCAATGAACGGGAAGTCCTGGTACTTAATATTCAAAGCGCCGAGCGCCACTTCCGTTTTGAAAAAATCCGTCCAGATGCCGGTGAATTCCGCCTCGAAACCTTGACCCTGCACCGTGCGGGCGTTCGACACGAAAATGGTGTTTCCGGCGGCGACCACCTCCTGCTTGTTGCGGAAGTCGGTGACAAAAGCGGCGGCGTTGAACTGGAAGCGGTTGTTGTAGCGAAGCTTGATGCCCAACTCGTAGTTGTTGATGAACTCAGGTTTGAAAATGAAGGCGATTTTTGCAAAACTCGTGTCCGGCGTCAGGCTGATATTGAAACCTGACCCTTTGAAACCCCTGCTAAAATTGACGTAGAGCAAAATCCGGTCGGTGGTTTTGAAGTCCATGCCGATGTTGCCGGAGACGGCGTCTTCACTCACATCCTTAATGATGGGGGCTTCGGGGCTACCGAGCGGCGGAGCGACAAGGATGCGCAAAATCTGGAAGGGGCAGTTGCAGGCTTGCCAGTATTCGACGGTCTTTTCTTCTTTCGTGTAGCGCAAGCCGCCGTTCACTCGCACCCTCGGCGTCACTTCCAGCGAACCGTTGAAATAGGCGGCGTAGCTGGTTGCTGTCACCTTGCCGTCGTTGTAAGCTGTCTCAAAATAAGTGCTCGGCGGGTAGCCGGGAGGGAAGACTTGCGACAAGGTCGGGCTTTGCGCAATCACTGCCCGCCAGACGCCTGCCATGCCTTCCTTGCCAACCAGTGTATCCTGGTCTTCCAGCGTTTCTTTCAGGTAAAACAGACCTGCGACGTAGTGCAGTTTGCGGTTTTCACGAGGGGTGCTCAGGCGCAATTCCTGCGTGAAAGTGCCGATGCTCGCCTTTTTTCCAAACACGGCAGCAGTCGCCGAGGTGGCGTCGAAGTCCCGCAAAAAGTCAGATTCCGAAGCATTGTACGCCGTGATGGAGGTGATTTTGTGAATGCGGCTGAGTTGGTAGTCGAGCTTGGCGTGGGCGGCGTAGCTGCTGCGTTTGAAAAAGACGCTTTCCTCGTCCTGGAAAACTTTGCGGTCGAGGTGGTCACGCTGGCTACTGTCAATCGGAAGAAGGACGAAGCCATGGTCGGGCACTTTGTAGTCCACCGTAAATTCAGCCTTGTCATCTCTGGAATAGGTGCCGGATAGCAGCACGTCCAATTTTTCATCCGGCTTGAACAGCATGGAAATCCTGCCGCCGTAGAACTGCAAGCCGTTCTGGTCACGCACGTCTTCGTTTTTTTCCAGCAACCAACCTTCCCGGCTGCGATAGGCGCCTGCTGCACGAACCGCCAGTTTATCGGGGATGATGTTGAAATTGACTTTGCCCCTGGCTTGCAGGTAACGGAAGCTGCCGCCGTTCAATTCGATACTGCCGAAATTGGCAAACTTGGGTTTCTCCGAAATCACGTGCAACACCCCGCCAATGGTGTTTTTGCCAAAAAGCGTCCCCTGGGGACCCCGCAAAACTTCCACCCGCTCGATGTCCATCAAGGTTTGGTTGAAGTTGAAACTGCGGGAATAAAACACGTCGTCCACGTACAAACCCACCGAATTTTCGATGCCGAGATTGACGAAATCGCTCGCCAAACCTCGAATGGAAAAGGTGGAACGGCTCGGCAGGTAAGCATCCGAAACGAGGTTCGGCACGATTTCAAAAGCCTCCTCCGTGTTTGCCACCGTCCGTTTGCGCATGTTTTCAGCGTCAATGACGGAGATGGCAATCGGCACGTCCTGCAATTCTTCCTCGACCCGGTTGGCAGTCACCGTCACGTCTTTGAGCGTGAGCGGGTCGGGTTCGAGGTCAACGTTTTTGAAGATGGTTTCGCCCTCGTCAATCGGCAAAATTTCCACCGCCACCAGGGCGTCGTTGTAACCCAAGTGGCTGATGGTCAGCACCAATTGCTGCGCTTTATTGGAAGTGGGAATGATGAGCGAATAGATGCCCCGCTCGTCGGAAACCGCCGTCAAACCCATGCCTTTGATGGTGACGAAAGCGCCGATGAGCGGTTCGTTGGTGGTGAAATCCTTGATGGTTCCCTGAATAATGGTCTGAGAAAAAGCCCAGGCTGGGAATAGGAGAAGAAAGAGTAAAAGATTCCTTTTCATCATGTTTGTTGTGTTTGGAAACGATGGTTGTTCATGGCGCAGTCATTAAAAAAAATTCACCTCGACCCTGACAAGCGGGAAAGGTGATTTCATTTTTTGAGAGGCTGCGGTGATGTCTGATTGATTCGGGTGGGAGACCTCATGCAGAGAGAGGTGTTTTTGAAGGAAAATTTTTTCAAAATTTTCCTTCAAAAACACCTCTCTCTAAATGCATTATTTCGGCGCCGGCATTTCCGTTTCGCCGCTGGCGACCTTGAATTCTACCCGGCGGTTGACTTCGATGTAGCCATCCACCAGTTGCTCGGCTTCACCTTTATAAGTAAGGATAATCTGATTTCTCGGCACTTTGAACTTGCCTGCGAGGACGTTGATGACCGCATTCGCACGGTTGTAGGATAACTTGTTGTTCGTAGCTTCCGAGCCTTTGCCGTCGGCATGACCGGCGACCACAAATTTTGTCCCCGGGTTGGCTTTCATGATTTGTGCAATGCTCGAAAGCGTGCCGTGCTGCTGGTTGGCAATTTTATAGCTGCCCACCTGGAAATAGAGGCTCGGCAAATAGATGCCAGTGACCGGAGCAGCCGGAGCGGAAGGCGTCGAAGCAGGCTGAAAACTGCGCAGCTTTTCGTCCACGTATTTCTTCATTTCCGCCACCTGGTCAGGCACTTGCGCCACGCCCTGAGCGTCCGTTTTGTAGCCGGGCTGCGAGAAAGGCTCCTTGTCCTGGTAGTCGGCAATGCCGTCGCCGTCGCTGTCGAGGGTGACGCCTTTCGGATTGACGGCTGCGCCTGCCGGGGTGTTTTCTTCCTCGTCGAGCATGTCAATCACGCCGTCGGCATCCGTGTCGTTGAGGCTGACACGGGTATCTTTCAGGCGGGTGATGTCGGTGATGACGCCTTCCATCGGGTTGACCCAGTAGAGCGGTTCGGTCTTGTTGCTCAGGCTGCCGAGGTTGATGTTCAGGCGGATGCTCGTGTAATGCAGCACATCCCGGAAGGTGGTGCGGTCGTCGTTGGTGGCGAGCGTTTCAACGCCGTCGAGCATGTCTGCCCGGTCGCCAAAAACGAGCGCCGCCTTGTGCTCTACGCCAAAATTCAACCGTGGGCTGATGCGGAAAGCAATGCCAGCGCCCAAATCTGCCTGCGTGGCAACGTCTCTTTCAATTTTGAGGGGCCCGCCTTCGCCGGTCAGGTCGGCGGAAAACGAATTCAAGCCGAAACCGGCGAAAGCGTAGATATTCGTCTTGCGCTCGCCGAGCGCCCACTTGAGATTGTTCAGGCTGACCAGCGCCTGCAAGGTGCCGGAAGTCCAGGAGTTGTCGAAGCTGCGCACGTTGCCTTCGTCTTCGCCGCGAGCCGAGCCGTAAAGCAGGTCGAGGCGGAGGGAAAAAACGTAGTCGAGCGCCCGGCGGATGTGAATGCCGCCGCCGTAGCCGGGAATAAATTTGATGTTCCCGGCGGTGAAAACGTGCCCGGCGTGAATGCCGAACTCCCAAGCGTTGTCTTTTGGCTGCGAGGTGGAAGAGGCAGGCTGTCCAGTCGGTTCTTGTGCCAGCAGAGCGCCCAGAAAACTAATTTGAATGGCAAAAATCAGGACGATGTTTTTCATGGTAGACAGAAAATTTGTGTTTTTGTCGTAACAGTACGTTGGTTTTTCTCTTGTGTGCCGTGTAGTTTTCTGCTCGTCAAAGGTAGTTTTTCAAATCATTTGGTGATTTGGTGATTTGGTGATTTTGTGGGGGGGGGGGGGGGGGGGCCACCCCCAAAAA
>CAZHLB010000267.1:0-4323 GCA_964533005.1 uncultured Saprospiraceae bacterium | reverse complement strand
TGGCGATTTGGTGGTGGGACGTCGGACGTCCACCACCAAATCGCCAAATCACCAAATCACTAAAAGAAATTTGTCCGCAACTCAATCCCCACCATCCTCGGCGGATTCACCGACACCACCTCTCCCCAAGTGTATTTCCAGCCGTGCTGAATCACCGTCTCATTCGTCAAATTTTTACCCCAAAGCGACACGCTGAACTTCTCGTTTGCCGTCGAAAACGACAACCGGGCGCTGACCATGCCCACCGGGTCTCTGGCAAGCGATTCCGTGTTGAAAATGTCGTTGTAAACCTTTCCGATGTAGTCGTAATCCATCCGTAGCAGCACTTTCAATTCCTTGCCCAGCGGGGCGTGGATTTCCGGTGAAAATTTGAAAGTGGCGTCCGGCGCTTTCAGTGCCCGGTTGCCGCTCAACTGCGTGGTTTCCAGTGTCAGCGGGTCAATGAACGGGAAATTTTGGTAGCTCAAATTCAGCAAGCCCAGCGCCACGTCGGTGCGGAAAAAATTCGTCCAAATGCCGGTGAACTCGCCTTCAAATCCCTGACCCTGAATGCTTTCTGCGTTTGCAACGAACACCGACGAGCCAGCGGTGACCACCTCCTGCTTGTTGCGGAAATCGGTGACGAACACGGCGGCGTTCCACAAATAGCGGTTGCCGGATTTCAATTTGATGCCCACCTCGTAGCTGTTCATGAACTCAGGTTTGAACTTGAACGCCACCTTTTCCACGTTCACGTCGGGCGTGAAAGTGAGGTTGAAACCGCTGCCTTTGAAGCCCCTCGACACGCTGAAATAGAGCAGGATGTTGTCGGTGGTCTTGAAGTCCATGCCGAAGTTGCCGGAGAAAACTTTGTCGTTCGCATTCCGGCGAAACGGGTCGGCGGGTCTGCCGACGGGCGTCGCCACGTAGGTGGCGACCAAGCCATGCGGGCTGAAAACGGTCTGCAAAAAGTCAATCTCCTTTTTTTCGTAGGAATAGCGGATGCCTGCGTTCAGGCGCACCCGCTGCGTGACTTCGAGCGAGGTGCTCAAAAAGCCTGCGTAGCTGGTGGATTGGATGTTGCCATCGAGCGCCGCCGACTCGAAATAGTCATCGGGGAGCGGCAGGCTGGGGTTCTTTTCAATGACTTTCCAGACGGGAATCATGCCTTCTTTGAAAGCCAGCGAATCCCGGTTCTCCAGGTTTTCCTTCAAAAAATAAGCGCCGAGCACGTAGAAAAACTTCCTGTTTTCCCGGGGCGTCGAGATGCGAAGTTCCTGGCTGAAATTTTTCAAACTGCTGGTGTTGTCACTAAAAACGGCGTTGACCGACGAGGCGTCGAGGTCACGAGCGTAGTACGAATTGTAGCCGTTGACCGCAGAAATGCTGGTGAATTTGTGAACCCTGCCCAGCTTCACGTCAATCCTGCCGATGCCGCCGTAAATCGTGCGGTCAAACTGGCGGTCAGTCTCGTTTTCGTAAGCTTTGCGGTCTTCGTTGTCTTTTTCCACCGAGTTCACCCGCAGCAAATCCACGCCTTCGTTGGGCGTTTTGTAGTCCTCCGAAAAGTCGGCTTTGTCGTCTTTGGAGTAAAAACCTTGTACCAGCACGTCCACGTTTGGCGTCGGCTTGAACAGCAAGGCAGCCCTGCCGCCATAAAACCGGATACCATTTTTGTCGGAAACCTCCTCGTTTTCCTGGCGCAACCAGCCATCCCGCTGACGGTATGCGCCGGAGAGGCGGAATGCGAGCTTGTCTTTGACCAATTCCTTGTTCAGTTTCGCTCTCGCTTGCAGGTAGCGGAAAGTGCCTGCATTAATTTCCAGCGCAGCTGAATTGCCAAATTTTGGCTTCTCAGAAATCACATGCAACACACCGCCGATGGTGTTTTTGCCAAAAAGCGTCCCTTGCGGGCCCCGCAATACCTCAATCCTTTCGATGTCGAAAATGGTGCTGTTGAAATTGTACGACCTCGAATAATACACGTCGTCAATGTACAAGCCGACCGAATTTTCGATACCCACGTTGGCAAAATCGGAAGCCAGACCCCGCAGCGAGAAAGTCGCCCGGCTGGGCAAAAAGGCATCGGTGACAAGGTTCGGTACGACCGACAAAGCTTCCTCAGTGCTCGCCACCGTGCGCCGGGTCAGGCTACTCGCCTCGATAACGGTGGCGGCAATCGGCACTTGCTGCAACTCCTCCTCGACCTTGTTGGCGGTCACGGTCACGTCTTTGAGCGTGAGCGGGTCAGGCTCCATTTCAAAGTTTTTGATGGTGGTTTCGCCGTCGTCAATCGGCAGCACGTCCACCGACAGGTACTTCTCCTTGTAACCTAAATGGTTGACAATCAAAATGAAAGTCTTCGCCTCCGACACCGCAGGCGTGATGATTTGATAGTTCCCCGTCTCGTCCGAAACGGCGGCGAGGCTCGTGCTTTTGATGGTGACAAACGCCCCGATGAGCGGCTCGTTGGTCGTCAAGTCCCGAACAAAACCTTGAATAATCGTCTGCGAGGAGAGCAGCCCCGGCAGGAAAAGTGCAGTGAGAAGTAAAAATTTACGCATGGAAAGGGTGTTTTTCTTTTGGTGATTTGGCGATTTGGTGATTTGGTGGTGGGAAGTTGGACATCCAACGTCCCACCCACCAAATCACCAAATCACCAAATCACTATTTTTTCGGCGCTGCCATGTCCTTTTCGCCTTTGGCGACGAGGAACTGGACGCGGCGGTTGGCTTCGTGCTCGCCTGCGACGAAGGCTTCGGTGCTGCCTTTGTATTGCAGCACGAAGCGCTCGCGGGGAATTTTGTATGATTTGACCAGATAATCCACGATGGCGCTCGCCCGGTTGAAAGACAAAACCAGGTTGTACGCTTCCTCACCGGGCTTGTCCGAATGACCGACCACGAGCAAAGTCAAGTCGGCATGGTCGCGCATCAGGTGGGCGATTTTTTGCAAAAGGATGTAGTCCGTGCCTTCGATTCTGGAGCTGTTGAAACCGAAATAAATCGTTGGCATTGAAAGGTTTAGCACCGATGGATTGTACGACGTGACCACTGCGGAAGGCGAAGCCGGAGCAGGAACAACCGCTGGTTGCGTTGTCGGTTCCGTTGAAGGAACAATGACCGAAGGCTGCGAGACAGGCGCTGTCGTTGCAGGCATTTCCGCCTTCAACTGCTCGAATTTCTTCTCGATGATTTTTGAAATCTCCGCCTCCGAGTTGGCTTGCTTCGCCACGCCGTATGCATCCACCGGGTAGCCGGAAGGTGAAAATGGCTCGCGGTCGAGGTAGTCTGCGATGTCATCGCCGTCGCTGTCGAGGGTTTGCCCGCGAGAGTTCACGAGGACGTTGGGCAGGGTGTTCTTGTCCTTGTCCACCCGGTCAATCACGCCGTCCTGGTCTTCGTCGGCGAGGGAGGCTTCGAGTTCTTTGAGCCTGTTTAGGTCAGCCATCACGCCGTCCATCGGGTTGAGCCAGTAGAGTGGCTCGACTTTGTCGGAGGCGGTTTTGCCAAAATTGAAATTCAGGCGCAGGCTGGTGTAGTGCAAAATGTCCCGAAAGGTGCCACGCTGGTCTTCCGTCAGCGTCAATGTGCGGAAGCCGTCGGGCAGGTCGGCACGCTCGCCGAAGACAATCATTGCCTTGTGCTCGATGCCAAAATTGACCCTGGGATTGATGCGAAAAGCAACACCAGCGCCGAGGTCGGTGTGCATTCCGAGGTCTTCGGGCACTTCGCCCTTGCCCTCCGAATTGTTCTCAAATTCCACCGAGAACGAGTTCAGACCGATGCCGAAAAGCCCGTAAAAATTGGTCTTCCGCTCCCCTGTCGTCCACTTGAGTTGGTTCAAACTGGCAAGCGCCTGCACCGAGCCGGACAGCCATTTATTGGAAAAATTGCGGGCATTCTGCGCATCCTCGCCCCTCGCCGAGCCATACATCAGGTCGAGCCGGAGCGAAAAAACATAGTCCAGCGCCCGCCGGACGTGGATGCCGCCCGCGTAGCCAGGAATAAAATCCACGTTGCCGGAGGTGAAAAAATGACCTGCGTGAAAGCCAGCTTCCCAAAGATTGCTGGTGGCGGCGCTCGTGCTGGCGGCAGTTGCCGCATTGGTTGGCTCCTGCCCCCGCAGGCAAAGCGAAAAGGTCAAAAGAAAGGCGGATAGTGTTAAAATCTTCATGCCGTGCTTGTTTTGGCGATGGCAGTCCGACTTGTCAGACAGCCATCGTTTGAGTTTCTCAATCGAAGTTTAAAATTCAGTGATTCGACAAAACGGGGGCGATGTATAGTGCGATTCGATGGTTTTGAGAAGCATGTTCCAGTCGTCCCGGTACATTCGAGCGATAAC
>CAZHLB010000266.1:7529-8670 GCA_964533005.1 uncultured Saprospiraceae bacterium | reverse complement strand
CGTCATCCGCGTTCCCATCCTCCTCGCGTCCCACAAGAATTGTCAGAGAACTAAAGTTTTTTGCCTCACAAACACCCGGCGAGAGATGATGTTTGGGGGAAAATTTCGAGATGTACGATTGAGCAGGATGCACATCTATCATCTTGTAACCGCCCGTTTCAACGGGCGGGTGCCAGTAACCTACAACCACATCTATCATCTTTACAAAACATCACATCAGTCGTAGGATGCTGATGTCTTGTAAAGATGATAGATGTAGGGGGTAGGATGTCGGCTCGCCCGCCCGTTGAAACGGGCGGTTACAAGATGATAGATGTGCATCCTGCTCAATCGTGCAGCTCGAAAAATTTTTCCCTCAAACATCATCTCTCGCCAAAAGTTACCTTTGCCGCCTTTCAAAATTCAACCTGTAAATTCATGTTCAACATCAATATTTATCTACGTTTTGCCTTGATGGCAGTGCTGCTGATTGGCGGCGTGGCAATGGCGATTTCCCTCGGTTTTTGGTATGGTTTCCCGTTCATCCTGGTAGGCGTTGCGTTGCTGGTGGGTTACGTTTTGCTCGGCACGGTGCAGTCGGCAGCGACGATTTTGCAAACGCAGGATTTCCTCGCCGCTGAAAAACGCCTGAACCTGACGCTGAACCACAAGTGGCTCTACGTGACCAACCGGGCATACTATTTCATGCTCAAAGGCACGATTGCGCAAGGCTTGAACCGCATAGACGAAGCGGAAGAATGGCTGCAAAAAGCCCAGACCATCAAGCTCCCCACCGACAACGAAAAGGCTGCCATTCAACTGCAATTGGCAGGCATCGCCGCCCAGCGTCAAAAGTGGAACATCGTGAAACTGCACCTGAAAAACATCAAAGATTTAAAGGTGACAGAAGGTGCTTTGAAGGAGCAAATCAAGCAATTCGAAAAGGCGGTGGAAAATCAGGGTCAGGTGAAAGCTGCCCAGCGGATGGGGATGATGCCGAAAGGTGGGATGCCTTTGAGCGCAGGCGGTAAACGCAGGCGACCCAAAACGCGGTAAAAAGACCATCTTCGTCAAACAGAACTTACAGAGGGAGAGGGGGGGGGGGGGTAAAAAATATATTAAAAAATTTTTTTTTAAAACACGGAACCTAAAATATTAATAA
>CAZHLB010000266.1:0-7519 GCA_964533005.1 uncultured Saprospiraceae bacterium | reverse complement strand
TTGTATTACCTACTTGGCAATAAGTTTTACCTAAAATTTTTCTTCTCAACCGCCTCTCCCTCTGCATTTTAGAGCCATGCTGCGATTTTGGGACATCTTCTTCTTCACTTTCCACGCCTGCCTCGTGCTGTTCAACCTTTTTGCCTGGATTTGGAAACCCTTGCGCCGTGCGCACCTCGTAACCGTCAGCCTGACGCTGTTGTCGTGGACGGTTTTGGGTATTTGGTACGGCTTCGGTTATTGCCCGATAACTGAAATGCATTGGCGGGTGCTGGAAAAATTGGGCAAGACCGACGTGCCCAATTCCTACCTGAAATATCTGCTCGACACGGCGACCGGATTGAATTGGAATGCTGATTTGGTGGACACGGCGGCGGGCGTTGGCATCGTGCTGGCGCTGGGGGCTTCGATTTGGGTGAATTTTTTTCTCAAAAAAGATAGCTCTTCCTGTTAAACCGGGTAACGTTTTCCGCACTAAAAACATGTAAGGTCAACCCACCACAAATTGGAAGAATACACGCTGAGAATCCAACCAGTATTTAGCACAATTTCCCTTAAACCGGTGTAATTGCTTCATTTCTTCCCCCCGTTTGCCCAGGCAGAAAGAATGTGCGGTTACCCACTAAACCTCTTGAGCGATGAAACTTGCAATCGTTCTACTCGCCCTTTGTTTCCTGTTCCTTCCGTGGAGCGGATTTACGCAGCACGCCAAAATTAACAAGGCACAAAAAGTCAAAGCCGAAGCCAAAATGCTGCCCGAAGTCGGCGCTTACGTCGGCATCTCCACCTACGCTGGCGACCTGACGGAGCGGTCGTTCGAGCCGCTGGAGTCGAACATTTCCGTCGGTTTGTTTTACCGGAAGCCTTTCACCAAGCGGTTTAGCCTGAGAGCCAATGCGTTCTGGGGTCAGATTTCCGGCAACGACGCCCGCAACTCCGTGGAAAGCGGCTTGTGGCAGCGCAACCTGCGCTTCGAAACCGACGTGTTCGAAGCCAGCGCACAAGTTGAGTACCGCCCTTTCGTGCTGGAAAGCGAGTTCTACCAGTTCTCGCCGTATGCTTTCGCAGGCTTGGGCGCTTTTTATTTCAACCCGAAAACGGAGGTGAACGGCGTCAAATACAGCCTGCAAGCCTACCGCACGGAAGGCGTCGAGTACAGCCTGTTCCAATACTGCATACCCTTCGGCGTAGGCATGAAAGTCGCCGTGAACAACCGGGGCAGCATCGGCGGGGAAGTGGGCTGGCGGAAAACTTTCACCGACCACCTGGACGACGTCAGCACGAACTATCCGACCAATATCGCAGAGCTTGCGGAGATAAATTCAACTGCTTTCATGCTGTCGTACCGGGGTGGAGCGGTTGACCCGGAAGCGCCGCTGGTGCCTTCGCCGGGCAGCGGAAGGGGGAATCCGGAGCGGAAGGACTGGTATATGTTCTTCGGATTGACGGTGGGATTTTACCTGGGGCAGGATTGAGTTGTCGCCAAAGGCTCCTCCTGAAAAATGACAGACCCCGGCAGGAAAATTTTCCTGCCGGGGTCTGTCATTTTTCAGGAAGCAGCTTTTTAGACCTGTCAGCACTCGAAGTGCTGACAGGTCTCTCTCTCGCTTAATTCACCGCCGGTTTAAAACTATCCAGCGCCGCCGCCATCGTGTCTTGATTTTGCAGAATGGAGTTCTTCTCGCCGATGCCGAGATAAACCGTAAAATTCTGATTGGCAGGGCTTTGAATCAGCAGCGAACTGACAAAGACGGGGGTGTCGCCCTGCTTCAGGTTAGCGTTGCCGTCAATGGTTTGAATGGTCAGCCCGTTGCGCTGCGTTTCCGAAAAAGCATCCGGCAGGTCAACGTCTTTTGCCACCACGTCAATGGATTTTCTCGCCAGGGCAGCCGCTTCGTTGATGTCGGCGGTGGCGGTTTTGATGACGAACATCACGATGTTGTCGTCCGTGGAAGTCACGGTAATCATATCCGCTCCTTTATCCCATTTCCAGGCTTTCGGAAAATCGAAGCCGACGCCGTTCATCTCGCCATATTCCAGCGGCTCGACGGGGTTGCGAACTGCGACGGCGTTGCCACCGGCGGCGACGGTCTTGCGGCGCAGCGCAATCTTGCCCAAGCCGCAGCCTTTCCAGATGCCTTCGAGGTACTCGTAGTCGCCGTCCACCCGGTAGTTCAGCGTGGCGTCGTTCATGCAGTAGCCATAGCCGAGATTCTTTTTGGTGCTGTATTTCAGGAGTTTGCGGTTGTCATCCCAGGTGACGGCGATGCTCATTTTGCCCCTGCTGCCGCCGCTCATGATGTTGTAAAAACCGTCGTTGGCGTCGTTGTTGGTGGCGCTGATTTCGATTTCCAGCACGTAGCGGGAGTAGGCGGGCGTCCATTTGTCGGTGTTCCAGTCGTACTGGATTTTGTCGGGATTGACCGTGCCGGTGTTGAAGTTGAGCATGCCTTGCCAGGTGCCGGTGACGTCCTGGGCGCTGCTTTGCAGGGCAAACAAGGCGATGAAAAACAGGGAGAATGCGAAAATTTGAATCCGTTTCATTGTCAATTTGGTGAATGACGGTTGATAGAGTTGATGAAGTTAATCAGGTTGATTTTTCCCGGAAAATCAACCTGATTAACCTCATCAACCTTATCAACCGGATGTGAATAATTACTTGATTTTCAAAAGCATAGCAGGCGACAAGTTTGCCAAAGCTTCCGCTGGCGTCTCGCCCCAATTGGCGGTCAGGTCAGCGCCTTTTTTCGTGAAAAAGACATATTCCTTGCTCCGGCAGGCGTCGCTGCGGATGCCGCCGTCGGCGCTTAAAAAATCCTTTTCCTGAAAAAGCAGGCTCGTTTCCGTTTGCTGCAAAAGCGCCACGCAGTTGCAAATGCCCTCGTAGTTGACTACGACGCCGGACTGCTCGAACCGAAATTTGACGGGGCAACTCATGCCCTGCATTTTGCCGGCGCCTTCATACGTGCCTGGTTCGATGTTTTGCGCAGCGGCAAACCAGGAAATGGCACATGCTATCAAGATTGTCAAGAGCTGCTTTTTCATCTGAGCAAAAGTTGAAGTAGTGAATGTTTGATGAGGCAAATGTGGTGGGAACGAGGTTGCACAGGTGTCTCAACCTGCCTGCACGGGCGTATCGCTGCCTGCACGAGCGTCTCAAATTGCCTGCATGAGTGTGTCGGGAGAGATAAAAGTAAAATTTTTTGACTCAGGCAGGGAGCGGATGGAGGAAGTTTTGCGGTAACTTTGCCTATTCGGAAAGCAGAAAAATCAAGCTGTTTTCGTACGAAATCTACTTCGAACAACCTTCTTACCTGAGCGCAACTTCAAAAAAAGTCGTTCGTCAGCCGATGAAAAAAGCCAATAAAATAAAGGATACCAACCTCCAAGCGGTGGATTTCTTTTGTTCCGGGGGCGGCATGACCGCCGGATTCCGCAAGGCTGGCATTCAAGTTTTGGGCGGAATCGACATTGACCCTGCTTGCGAAAAAACTTACAGGCTCAACAATCCTGAGTCAGACTTCATCTGCGAGGACATCAAAAAATTGGCATTCTCGACATTAAAAGAAAGATTGAAGATAGCCCGGAACGACGACCGCCTGATTTTTATCGGGTGCAGCCCTTGCCAGTATTGGAGCAAAATGAACACCGTCAAAACCAAGTCGCAGCAGACCAAAAACCTCCTCTCCGATTTCCAAAAGTTCGTGGATTACTTCCAACCCGGTTACGTCGTAATCGAAAACGTGCCTGGTATCCTTAAACGGCTGGAAGAAAGCCCGCTTAAAGCGTTTCTGGATTTTTTGGACAGCCAAAAATACAAATACGCCAAAGGCATCCTGAACGCCAGCCACTACGGTGTGCCGCAAACGAGACGGAGGTTTCTACTGATAGCTTCCAGAGTCGTCGAAAACATCGCCTTGCCCGTTGCCGATACGAAAAAGTGTCCGCCGACGGTCAGGCAATTCATCGGCGACCAGCAAAAATTTTACTCAATTTCAGCCGGGCACAAGGACGAATCAGATTTCCTGCACACCACCTCTCAACTTTCCGGCACAAATCTCGAACGGCTAAGGCTCACCCCGCACAACGGCGGAACCCGTATGGCTTGGAAGAACACCCGCTTGCAGATTCCGGCTTACATGGGCAAAGACGACTGTTTTCAGGACGTTTACGGCAGGATGTATTGGGACAAGCCTGCCCCAACTATCACGACCAAGTTTTTCAGCATTACCAACGGACGTTTCGCACATCCCGAACAAGACCGGGGGATTTCGCTGCGGGAAGGCGCTGCGCTGCAAACTTTCGACTCGGATTACAAATTTGTCTTCGACTCGCAGGCGTTGGCGGGGCGGCTGATTGGGAACGCGGTGCCGCCGGAGCTGTCGAAGCGGATTGCCCTATCTATTCAAAAAATTGCCGAACATGAATGAGGAGCTACAAGACCTTGAAATGCACTTTGACCCAAATACCATTGAGCATTTGGGTATTCAGATGTACTCCACGCTGCCGCCTGTCATAGCGGAATTGATTTCAAATGCTTATGACGCAGACGCCAAACACGTAAAGATTCATTTGGCTGATGTTGGAGAAAAATTCATTAGAATTTCGGATGACGGTCACGGAATGCGGTATGAGGACTTGAACTCCAAGTTTCTAAAAATCGGCAGAAACAGGAGGGCGGACTCCTCCGGACAAAAATCAGAATCCGGAAATAGGTTTGTAATTGGCAAGAAGGGAATCGGTAAACTCTCATTTTTCGGAATCTCCCACCACATTGTAGTTAAAACCGTTCGAGACGGATTGAGGAACATTTTCGCGCTCGATTGGGAAGTACTCAAGGAAGAGGGCAAGAGAAACAAGAATTACAAGCCGGAAATAATCGAAATCAACAAGCCAACCAGCGAAAGCAACGGCACAGCTTTTACCCTTACCAATATCCAAAGAAGAACCGGGTTTTCACCGGAAGACATTGCTTATTCCTTATCAAGAGACGTATCTGTTTTTGACGAGAAAGATTTCCGAGTGGAAATTTACCACAATGACAACCCGACCCCAATAGTGGTATCCAACGAGCTTCGCTACCAACACCTCAATATTGAGCATTCGTGGAGTTTTCCAAAGAAAATTGACAAGATTGATTACGAGTTTGCCCCGCAAATCAAAGGCAAGTTGATTGCCGCAAAGACGGTGGTTAACTCAAGAATGAACGGGATAGCCCTGTTTTCAAGGGGTAAATTGGTGAACGATTACAGCTTTCTTGATGTCAACCCTTCAAGCCACGATTACAAGTATATCACCGGCTGGTTGGACATTGACTTTGTTGACCTTTGGGAGAAGGAGGTAATATCAACAAACAGGCGCTCGCTAAATTGGGAGTTCGAGGAAACGTTGGCTTTGAGGGCTTATTTGGAGCAGGTTTACCGCTATTTTTTTAACGAAGTAAAGGAAGTCAAGCAGCAAAACAAGATAAAGGAGGTAGAATCTCGCACGGGCGTTTCAATCGAAAGCTGGATTAATGAACTGCCCCTGCATGAGCGGAAATTAGCCGACAAACTCGTAAAAAGCATCATCAATCATGGGGGATTGGAAACCGATAAAGCGGGAGAATTGATTTCGTTTGTCAAGGACTCCTTTCAATTCGAGGCATTCAAAGACTTGGCTAATGAAATTGATGAGGTGTCTTTCTTGAAGCCTGACAAACTAATCGAGCTTTTCAAGGAATGGAAGATTATCGAGGCAAGAGAATTGTACAAACTCGCTTTGGGACGCATTCAAACTATTGAAAAATTTGAGCGGTATATCAAAGAACACGTGAAGGAAGTTCCGACAATGCACAACTTTCTAAAACAATTTTCCTGGCTGCTTGACCCAAGAATCATTGAATTCAGCGACGAAGTTTACTACTCCAAATTGCTCAAAGAAAAGTTCGATGACTCAAGCGAACTTGAAGAAAATAGGCGAATTGATTTCCTCTGTACTGGGCTTGGCAATAATTTCTTCATCATTGAATTGAAAAAGCCAGAATTCAAAATCCGAGAAGCGGACATTTTACAAGCAAGGGATTACAGGCTGTTTATCGAGCAGCACTTTGGAAACTCACCGCACAGTTACAATTCTGTGATTTCTTATGTGGTTACCGGATACTCTAATAATGACCCTAAAATTCGTGCATTATTGGATGCATTCGGAGGCAACGGAACGATTTATTTGAAGACCTATCACGAGTTGTTGACCAATGCCAAAAATTACCACAAAGAATTCATTGACCGTTATCGTGAAGTCAATCCTCGCGCTGATGTTTAAAATAGGACGACCTTACTCAAAAAATGAAATCTACGACCTTCTTCAAGTGCCTCTCGAAAGAAGAAAAGGAGAATGGGATACGGGATATAGGGTATATGAAGGCGATATTTTCATTTTTGCAAATGTCGGAATTCCGGGAAGGACGGGACATGATTACAATAATTTTTGGGACGGTGAGTATTTTATCTGGGAGGCAAAATCACGCTCCAACATCAATCAACCTTTGATTCGAAAAATGCTAACCCCCGAATTCAGCCAAAAAAACCATTTGTTTACCAGAATAAAAGATAAAGCTCCATTTACCTACGAGGGTACTGTTTTAGTGAAGGAATATAAGAATACCACTCCTGTTCAAATAACTTGGGAACTTAACGAACCTGGCTTTTTCGCTCAAGAAGTTATGCCTCCGCAGGCTAATAAAAATACCATTTTTTATGAAGGTTCGGTTAGACAAGTAGTAGTAAATAAGTACGAAAGAAATACCCTCGCAAGAAGACTTTGCATTGAACACTATGGAGCAATTTGTAGAGTATGCGGTTTTGATTTCCATAAAACCTATGGAGAATTAGGAGAAGGCTTCATTCATGTTCACCATCTTGTTCCGCTCTTTGAGATAAATCAGGAATACATTCTCGACCCAATCAAAGACCTAATCCCGATTTGTCCGAATTGCCACTCCATGATTCATCGCAAGAAAGTAACGTTATCTCTGGCTGAACTCAAAGCAATAATCAACAGAAATCTTGCCTGACATCTACTCCAAATCAAAACGCAGCCAAATCATGGCTGCCGTAGCGGGCAAAGAGACGAAGCCCGAAATCGCCGTCAGAAAATTTCTTTTTAGTCAAGGTTTCCGGTATCGAAAAAATGTAAAAGAGCTGCCTGGAAAACCCGACTTGGTGCTACCCAAGTACAAGGCGTTGGTCTTTGTTCACGGTTGTTTTTGGCACGGGCACGGCTGCAAAAAAGCGGCGCTCCCCACCTCGAATATCGAGTTTTGGGAAAGCAAAATCCAAAGCAATATTGTTCGGGATGTCAGACATCAAGCGGATTTGGAAAAAGCCGGTTGGAAGGTAATCATCATCTGGGAGTGTGAAATCAACGGCAAGGAAAAATTCCTGAAAAAAATGGAGACAGTTGTCGAAGAAATCAGGAGCACAACTTTGTGAGACGCCTGTTTTCCACATTATCCGAAATAAGCTTGGCGGCGTTGCGT
>CAZHLB010000265.1:0-8671 GCA_964533005.1 uncultured Saprospiraceae bacterium | reverse complement strand
AGGGACGGAACAGACCCTTTCAGGGTGACAAATGGGACAGTAGGGACGGAACAGATCCTTTCAGGGTGACAAAAAGAACTGCTTTGTTGTGCCTGCAAAAGGATGAGCGGCAAGTGGTAACGTTGCCAGCTCGTGATAATCTCCTTCCAATCCCACCGGGGTTTTGGTTCGAATGTCATGCACGATTTGAATAGCGGTAGAAGCCTCTTCCAAACCGAAGCCATTTCCTTGCAAGATTGCCTGGTAACTCAAAGTGTGCAAATCGGTAAATCCTTCGCTGAATTCGAGTTCATCACCATCAACCGTGATGGAACGGTAAGTGCGGGCGCCGGTGGATTTTTGAACGTCGGGCAGGGTGTCGGCATTGATGCTGAGAAACCAGCGAACCCTGGCTTTTTCCAATTCCAGATAGCCCGCTGCCCGGTCGTGGGTATGCACGTGAACGGTATTTTCCTGAATATCGCCAAAAAGCCAGGTCAGCATGTCATAAAAATGAATGCCGATATTGGTGGCAATACCGCCTGATTTGCTGACGTCGCCTTTCCAACTGGCGTAATACCATTTGCCCCGGGAAGTGATATAGGTCAGTTTTACATCGTGCATTTTGCCCGGAGGTTCGGCGGCTAATTTATCTCTTAAGGCAAGCAGGGTAGGGTGGAGGCGGAGTTGTAGAATGGTGTAAATCTTTTTACCGGTTTCTGCTTCTATATCACGAAGTGCCTGGACGTTCCAAGGATTTAATACCAATGGTTTTTCGCAAATGATATCTGCGCCGTGCCGCATGCCGAAACGGATATGGGCGTCGTGGAGGTAATTGGGCGAACAAATGCCGACGTAATCAATATGGGTGCCTTTTCTCTTCAGTTTTTCCAAGTGCCGGTCGAACCGTTCGAATTCGGTGAAAAAATCAGCATTGGGGAAAAAGCTGTCAATAACACCGACGGAGTCGTTTTTATCGAAAGCAGCTACCAGATTATTGCCGGTATCACGAATGGCTCGCATGTGGCGGGGAGCGATATAACCGGCGGCGCCGATGAGGGCGAAATTTTTCAATCCTTAGATATCTTTAGAGAGAGATGCGTTTTTGAGAAAAATTTTGAAAAAATTTTTCTCAAAAACGCATCTCTCTCTGCTTGAAGATGATGCCACTTTCCATTTTATATTGTTCACCACTTTCAGGGCATTTGGCAATGCCTTCCGAATCGAAAATTAACCTTTGCCCATTTTCACTCATCCAGCCGATTTGATGGGCAGGATTTCCAACTACTAGGGCATAATCGGGTACATCTTTCGTCACGACTGCGCCTGCGCCGATGAAGGCATATTTTCCGAGGTTGTAACCACAGACAATAGTGGCGTTTGCACCAATGGTTGCACCTTTTCCAACCACTGTTTTCATATATTCTCCCTTGCGGTTGACGGCGCTGCGAGGATTAAAAACATTGGTGAAAACCATGGAAGGACCTAAAAAAACGTCGTCTTCACAAATCACGCCTTCATAAATGGAGACGTTGTTTTGCACTTTGACATTATCGCCAAGCACGACGCCGTTCGCCACAAATACGTTTTGTCCCAAATTGCAGTTATTGCCGATGATTGCGCCGGGCATGATATGACTGAAATGCCAGATTTTACTGCCTTCGCCGATGGTGGCGCCTTCGTCAATAACAGCCGTAGGATGGGCGTACATTTTGAAAATTCGGGTTGAAAAAAGATGAGGTTTATGTTCCCAACTTGCCCATGTGTCTCGATTTGTGTGAATTCGTTTATTCGTGAAAATTCGTGTGACTTACACTGTGGGCTACATGAATTATCACGAATAGACGAATTCACACGAATCGAGACGTCATTAGAAAATCATCCCTCTTCAAAATATCTTTTGACCGAGCTGGAAATATAACCCAGCAATTCCACGTCCATTTCCGTGTGAATCGGCAATGACAATACCTCCCAGCACAACCGCTCCGTCACTGGCAACTCGAATCCTTCAGGTGAAAAATGCGAAAATGCCTTTTGCTTGTAAAGCGGAACAGGGTAATAAATCATGGAAGGAATGCCTTGGTCGGACAACCAGGCTTGCAATTCATCCCGCTTTCCGTTTTTTACCAGTAGCGTATATTGATGAAAAACATGGGAAGAATTCCGCTGGCGGGCTGGTGTTATTAATTCCGAAATATCGCCAAATGCTTCGTCATAGAACGCTGCGGCATTTTGCCGGGCAGCGGCATATTCATCCAAATATTGGAGCTTGACATTTAAAATGGCAGCCTGCAAAGAATCGAGCCGGGAATTGACGCCGACCACGTCGTGGTAATATTTTTTTTGCTGCCCGTGATTGGCAATCATGCGCATTTGAGCCGCCAAATCATCGTCATTGGTCATCAATGCGCCACCGTCACCATAACAGCCCAGGTTTTTGGAAGGGAAAAAGGAAGTGCTGCCGATATGACCGACAGTTCCCGTTTTTTTTACGCTGCCATCCCGGCAAAAATAATCTGCACCAGTCGCCTGCGCACTGTCTTCAATAACATACAAGCCGTGTTTTTCAGCCAACTCCATGATTGGCTCCATATCGGCACTTTGACCAAAAAGGTGGACGGGAACAATGGCTTTGGTGCGGGAAGTAATGGCAGGCTCAATTAATTCGGCGGTAATATTAAAAGTATGCGGATCAACGTCCACCATGACAGGTTTCAGGCGGAGCAAGGCAATTACTTCTGCCGTAGCAACGTAAGTAAAGGCAGGGACGATGACTTCATCGCCCGGTTCCAATCCCAAAGCCATGAGGGCAATTTGCAGGGAATCGGTTCCATTGGCGCAGGGAATGACGTGGCGCACCTCCAAATATTCTTCAAAAGCTTTTTGAAATGCTTTGACTTGAACCCCTTGAATGTATTGAGTGGAAGCAATGCAATCGAGCACTGCTGCGTCAATTTCCTCCTTAATTTTAAAATATTGACGCTTTAAATCTACCATTTGGATATTTGCGACCAGGGCGCTCATTCAACGATGTTTATCGGATTGGCTTTGAATAATGTAACTATGAAATAATGAGGGGCTGCCTCAAACTCAGGTTCTTTCAGGTTATTTTCCTTGTAAAAACGCATGATTTTGTTTAATCCTCTGCCAAACCTTTCTGTGATATTGTAGTCCCTTAACATCAAGGCAATGTTTGGATTTCTTCGGTAGGAAACACCGCTCAACGCTCGTTGCAAATTTAGGGTATTCGGCAATTTTCCAGGGGAAAAAACTTCCAGGCGGTCGTCAAATAAAAACGCTCTGATTTGTTGCCCGAAAATTGTCCAGTCCCGGTGAGCGAAAGCATTGGCAATTAATTCTCTAACGACAAATTCGGGGTAGTCTTCAACATCTTTTCTATAAATGGAATCTTTTGGAAAATATGACCGCTTATTGGAGTTGTATTTTACAAATTGGACTGCCGCTTCAATATTTTCATGGATACCTTTTACTTCATCTTTGCTATCAAGGATATTTCCGGTTTTATCCAATCCTTCAAAAAGTGCCAATTGAATTCCGGCTTGTGGAAAATACCGTTGGATTGTTTTTCCAAAAAACAGCATACCAGCTACGGTTGGTTGCTTGTTTTCATCCATTAATTCAAAGTTATAAAGAAGCTGTTCCAATTCTTCATCTTCCACTTTAACTTTTCTGAACTCCTCACAGTAAACTTTGAATTTGAGTAAATCGAGGTCTTTTACGCTTGTACCAGGCAAACTTTTTGCTTCAAAATGAAGCAATTCCCCTTCTTGAAACAGTCGCATAAGTTCCTCATTTGTCGGTTCTATGGATAGGGAACCTGCCCGGATGAAGAATCTCCCCTGCGTTTTATAAGGTTTTGATTTCCCCTTTTCAATGCTTACTTGCATCACTTTTTTTCCATCAACAACAGGGGTATGAATTGCGGGAATCAAAGGCGGACTTATGTTTTGCCTGCAAATTTGTACAATTTTCTCTTCCAGTTTTGATTGGGAAATTCCTGAAACACTTCCGTCATCCTCCACGCCAATCCAAATATCGCCCCCTTCAAAATTGGCAAAAGCGACAATTACTTTTGCAAGGCTATCGGTATGGGCATCTTCTCTTTTAAATTCCACCGAGGAGCTTTCGCCGAGAGTGAAAATTTGTTTTATTTCTTGTTCCGTCAATTGTAGCTTTAAAACTAAGGACACGTAATGGATACAGTTCCAAATTCAAAAGTGATAATTTCTAAAGGGGGTTATGAACTGTGCCAAATTGTGCTTGTATATGAACGGTAAGGTTCAAAAAAATAACGTGACTATAAATTCATCCCCAAATTCTTCCAGGTGAATTTCCTTGCCATTTTGTTTGGCAGTTTGCCACACCATCGGAACACCTCTTCCCAATTTATCAATGTAGGAAAGGTTCTGCATGAATTTCAGCAAAACAGGATTCGTGGCGTAGGAAACCCCTCGAGTCATTTTTTCAATGGTTACCGTATTGGGCAATTTGCCTGGGCTGTGAAATTCGATACGGTCGTCAAACAAAAAAACCCTGATTTGACTGCCATGAATGGCATAATTACGGTGGAGGCATGCATTGATGAGCAGTTCCCGGAAAACCTTATCTGGATAGAGGAAGCGGGTCGAAACGGTTTTTGCACCTTCAATGACCGAAGGGTTTTGGATATTATTTTTAATAACTGCCAAAGCCGTGTCAATTTGCTGGTCGAGCGTACCAGTAATATCTTGACGGTCAATCAAGGTGTCGGAAATATTGTTTCCCTGAAAGTGAGCGAAAGTGACAAGGGCATTGTGCAAAAATCGCTGAGGGTTGATACCAAAAACCAGTATGCCCGCAACCGTTGGAGTGCCATTTTCAGACAGAATATCCGTGTTTTTGAGCAATAACTCCTTGTCGGCTTCTGCTGAAAAATCCACGCCGTAGCGCATGAAATAATTATCGAGTTTTGAGAAGTTTAAGTCCGCAATCGTTGTCCGTTCTACCGCTACACTGTCATAATGGAAAACACCACTTTGCTGAAACAACCTTAAAAGCTCCAGTTGAGTAGCAACACGATTTGTAGAGCCAACCCTGACAAGAAACTGATACTTATTGGTTTGGTAAGGTTTGTCCTTCCCTTTTGGAACCTGAACATATAAAATCTCCTTGCCGTCCACTTGAACCTGATTCGCAATTATATCCAGGGCAGGAATCACATTGTTTCTGGCAATGTTGGCAACCCATTCTTCATCTACTTTGCTACCTACTAAACCACTGACCGAGCCATCGTCCTCAACTCCAATCAAAACAACGCCGCCACCGGAGTTTGCAAACGCAACTATTTCCTTTGCAAGGCTATCGGGACTAATATCTGCACGTTTGAATTCAATAGCATTGTTCTCGCCCTGGCTGATGAGTTGTTTAACTATGGATTCCGTTACTTGCATGAAGCTTTGCATCAAATGACCATTCCCGCTGCTACCGTTTCATTTGTTCCTTCGTCAATCAATATAACGCTGCCAGTCATCCTGTTTTTCCGGTAGGCATCCACAAAAAGTGGCTTGGTAGAGCGGATGGAAATGCGGGCGATATCATTCAGCCGCACGGTTTTATCTTCCAAATTGCGATGCAGCGAGTTCACATCCATTTTGTATTGAATGTCCTGGATAAGACAGCGGGCGGATTGCGTGGTATGCTGAATGGCATATTTTCCCCGCAATTGCAAAGGCTTGTCGTTGAACCAGCAAATCATCAATTCCAGGTCCTGGGTTACGTTCGGGTGGTTGTTTTCCCGCACAATCATGTCGCCTCGGCTTAAATCAAGGTCGTCTTTCAGTAAAACCGTCACGGACATGGGGGGGAATGCTTCTTGCACTTCGCCATCCGCCGAATCTATTCTTTCAATGGTGGAAGTAAATCCAGAAGGTAGCAACATGACTTTGTCGCCTTTTTTCAAAATGCCACCTGCCACCCTGCCCGCATATCCTCTATAATCGTGAAATTCATCCGTATTTGGACGCACGACGTATTGCACCGGAAAACGGGTATCAATTAAATTTTGGTCGCTTCCGATATGTACATTTTCCAAGTAATAAAGCAAAGTGGAGCCTTCAAACCAGGGTATATTTAACGAGCGGTCAACTACGTTGTCTCCTTTCAGGGCGGAAATGGGAATAAAGCTTACATCATGCACATCCAACTTGGAGGCGAACTGCTCGAAATCTTCCTTTATGGATTCATAAGTTTGCCTGTCATAATTCACCAAATCCATTTTATTGATGCAAATCAACAGGTGGGGAATTTGAAGCAGGGAAGCAATAATGGCGTGGCGGCGGGTTTGTTCCACGACGCCTTGTCTGGCATCTACCAAAACCAAAGCGACGTTTGCCGTGGAAGCGCCGGTGACCATGTTTCGGGTGTATTGAATATGTCCCGGCGTATCAGCAATAATGAATTTGCGTTTGGGCGTCGAGAAATAACGGTAGGCTACGTCAATGGTGATGCCTTGTTCTCTTTCTGCCCGAAGCCCGTCGGTTAAAAGCGCCAGGTTGACGCCTTCTTCGCCTCGTCTTTCAGTGGCAGTTTTCACAGCTTCATATTGGTCTTCAAATATGGATTTGGTATCGTAAAGCAAACGCCCGATGAGGGTGCTTTTTCCGTCATCTACGCTACCGGCAGTTGTAAATCTTAATAATTCTGAGGTCATTGTTTCTTTTGGAGGGAGGTAATTTTTTGAGAAAATTTTTGAAAGAAATTGAGATGTTTCACATAGGGACGTTTTCCCGCAAAGGGCGCAAAGGAGCTAAGGGCGCAAAGGTTTGATTTGCACGACTTTGCGTCCTTAGCCCCTTTGCGCCCTTTGCGGGAAAATACGTCTGCGTGAAACATCCCAAAAAATTTTCTCAAAAAATCACCTCTCTCTTCCTAGAAATAGCCATCCTTTTTTCTGTCCTCCATGGCTGTTTCAGAGCGGCGGTCGTCGGCTCTGGTGCCTCTTTCGGTTTGGCGGGAAGCCGATATTTCCTGGATGATTTCTTCAACGGTAGCTGCTTTTGAAAGTACTGCGCCCGTGCAAGTTATATCGCCGATGGTGCGGAAACGCACTTGCATATTTTCTACTAATTCGGTTGGACGGCGAAGAATAATACCGTCTATGGCAGCGAGAATACTGCCATTCCTTTCAAAACATTCACGTTCATGGGAAAAATATAGGCTTGGCAGTGGCACTTTTTCTGCCGCCAAATATTGCCACACATCCAATTCCGTCCAATTGCTAATGGGAAATACCCGGAAATGCTCACCAAAATGTTTCCTGCCGTTGAACAGGTTCCAAAGTTCCGGTCGTTGATTTTTCGGATCCCATTGTCCGAATTCATCCCGATGGCTGAAAAAACGTTCTTTAGCCCTCGCTTTTTCTTCGTCCCGGCGAGCGCCACCGATGGCGGCATCGTATTTCCCTTTCTCCAATTCTTCCAACAACACGGCGGTTTGCAGGAAATTTCGGCTTGCATTAAAGCCTTTTTCTTCCGTTACCATTCCCCGGTCAATGGCATCCTGAACAGAACCGACAATGAGCCGGACACCCAATTGATTGACCCACCAGTCTCGATATTCCATGGTTTCTGGAAAATTATGACCCGTGTCCACGTGCAATAATGGGAAAGGAATTCTGGCAGGATAAAAGGCTTTTTTGGCTAAATAAGAAACCAATATGGAGTCTTTTCCACCGGAAAATAAAAGCACCGGATTTTGAAACTGCGCCGCTACTTCCCGGAGGATGTAGATGGATTCGGCTTCGAGTTCTTTGAGATGGTTTAAGCGATAATTCAAGCGAAAGAGCATTGGCAGTTCAGCAATACGATTGCTTTAAGCAATAGTATCGCTATATCTGAAAACCGGCAGTAAAAAGTCAAGAACTTCCTCCGTGCTTTCAGCCAGACTCATTTGGTCTGTCCGAATTTCCAAAGCAGGGTTTTCCGGCGCTTCATAAGGCGAATCAATACCTGTAAATTCCTTGATTTCTCCCCGCCGGGCTTTTTGATACAAGCCTTTAACGTCTCGTGTCTCGCATACTTCCAGCGGGGCATTGACATATATTTCAAGAAAATTGGCTGCTCCGATGATGGTTTTTGCAAATTCACGGATTTCATGGGTAGGGCTGATAAACGTGCAAATAACGATGACCCCGGCATTCAAAAACAGTTTGGCGACTTCTGCAATGCGGCGAATATTTTCCCGGCGGTCTTCGAGGCTGAAACTGAGGTTGTTATTAATGCCGGTGCGGATATTGTCGCCATCCAAAACAACTGCGAAATAGCCATGCTCCATTAATTTCCGCTCCAATTCTTGTGCAATCGTGCTCTTCCCGCTGCCGGAAAGTCCGGTAAGCCAGACAACTTTGCTGCGTTGGTTGAGGAATTGTTCCCGTTCCTCTCTTTCAATTAGCTTGTCGAAAACGGGATGGATATGCAGCGTCTGGGTCAAAATGGGATAATTAGACGGAACAGGTTCCCTTCGGGAATGACAAAAAGGGAGAGAAAAAACAAACGGCTTCGCCGCTCATAAGTCGCAGGGCGCTTATCAGAAAAAAAATACTCCCACAAAAAGCCACGCCTTGCGACATGACTGAAATTTGAAAAGCCATTATCTAAAGGCAGAATTTTTGGCACATGTCGGCTTTGGGAGAAAA
>CAZHLB010000264.1:0-8678 GCA_964533005.1 uncultured Saprospiraceae bacterium | reverse complement strand
GCGTTCCCATCCTCCTCGCGTCCCACGATTCAATACAGCCAGAAAGATTTTCCAAAAAACCACCTCGCACCAATAAAAACTATGCTCGGCAGCCGCCCAAAGAAAGGCAAGATTTGCCAACTAAAATCACCGTTCCCCGATTTTCGTTTTTCCCATCTTTGCCCGCTTTTTAAAAAATCCATGAACTAAAATTTCCACTTATGAAAATCATGCTCCCAATCCTTTTGGCGCTTTGTTGCGGCTGCCTTGCTTGCAAAAAAACGCAGTCCTCCGACGGCAAAAAAAGCGCCCCGCTTGTGCTCACCGAAGCAGATAGCGCCGTCATCAAATCCACCGAGGCTTACCTGAATTCCATGCGGGAGAAGAGCTTTTTCCTGCCCAAAAAAGAGTACCGCATCAAGCTCGTCAGCGAAAGAGACGGCGTATTGCTTGCCTTGAGCGACACCACCGAAAATGCCGTCATCATGTCCTGTGCAGCGCATCTTTTTCCCGACTCGGGCGCCATCAACCTGACTTATATTTTCCAGGAGGGCAGGCTGGTGTTCTTTAATTCAAAGGAATTCGACCCTCATTCGGAGCCGCCTCACGCCAGGGATTTGGTCATTTATCTGGATGAAAATCGCATCGTCAACGGCTTGGAGCGATACGTCGCACTTGCCCCCGGCGAAGCGCCGTACAAACTCAGAACCTTGCCCCGCCAGCCTCTCAGCCTCGACCGAGACTCGCTTTACCGGGAAATAAAAATCTACTGGCAACGCATCCTCGTCGAGGTGGAAAAGGTGAAAGCGGCGGGCAAGTCGTGAGGTTTAGAGGGGTTGAGAAGGTTGAGAAGGTTTAGCTCTAAACCTCCTAAACCTTCGCAACCTCCTAAACCTTCTCAATCAAGGCAGGCATTTTCAAGCAGAACGGCTAACTTTGCGTGGCACGGACACTATGGCGGAGGCGTTTTTAAAAAGTTGATAATGGTTGATAAAGGTTGATGAGGTTGATATCAACTTCATCAACTTTTATCAACCATTATCAACTTTTGAACAGCCTCGAAAACTTCATTCGTTATGCACTTAAACAATCAGCCGGAACTGCTTACCGCCTTCAACGAGAAAGGCGAAACGATAAGCCCCGTTCTTCCTTCCACTCAGAAAAATTTCCTCATTGATATTGATGGAACCGTCTGCGACGACGTGCCCAACGAGGAGCCGGAGCGCATGGCTATCATCCCTCCCTATCCCGATGCACTTAAAATGGTGAACAAATGGTACGAAGAAGGGCACGTCATCACCTTCTTCACTTCGAGAACCGAAGCTCACCGGGAAATCACAGAAAAATGGTTAGACAAACACGGTTTCAAATATCACGGCATCTTGTTCGGCAAGCCTCGGGGCGGCAATTACCATTGGATTGACAACCACATCGTCAAAGCCACCCGCTTCAAAGGCAAGTTTACCGACCTGGTCATCCGCACCGCTGAAATCGAAGTGTTCCATCCTTAGTAGGCAGTCAAGTAAAGTCTGATAAGTTGACCGGAGTGTCGGCTTAGAAATGTCATCTGAAAAAAAATGAAATTTTTTTTCAGATGACATTTCTGGGCACAATCCCGACTTGTCAGAAATCACTTGACAAGCTACTTAGAAGGAAAAGTAAAAAGTAAAAAGGCAAAAGTGGAAAGGCAAAAGTGAACCACGCTTTTGCCTTTTTACTTTTAACCTTGCCTTCCCTTTTAACTTTTGCCTTCCCTTTTGCCTTTTTACTTTTCACTTTTTACTTAACCAATCATGGATAAAATCAAGATTCTCTGGGCAGATGACGAAATTGATTTGCTCAAACCCCAACTTCTGTTCCTCGAAAAAAAGGGCTACGACGTAGTCACCGTCACCAACGGGCACGATGCATTTGAAGAAACCCAAACCGCCAATGACTTCGACGTGGTCTTCCTCGACGAGAGCATGCCTGGCATGACCGGGCTGGAAACCCTCGCCAAAATCAAAGCTGCCAACCCGCTGCTGCCGGTAGTCATGATTACCAAAAACGAGGCGGAAGACATCATGGAGGAAGCCATCGGCTCCCAAATCAGCGACTACCTCATCAAGCCGGTGAACCCCAACCAGATTTTGCTCACCCTCAAAAAAATCATTGACAACAAGCGCCTCGTTCGGGAAAAAACGACCTCGAACTACCAGCAGGAATTCCGCATGTTGAGCATGCAACTCAACAGCGGGCTGAATTTCGAGGAGTGGGCGGAGGTCTATCGCAAGCTGATTGCCTGGGAAATCCGCATTGACGAATCGCAATCGGTGGAAATGGGCGACATCCTTTCGACCCAAAAAAGCGAGGCGAATGCTGAGTTCTGCCGCTACGTGGCGAGGAATTATGAGGACTGGGTGAATGAAAAAAAGGAAGCCCCGGTCATGTCGCACAACCTGATGCGGCGGAAGATTTTGCCGCAAATTCAAGAAAACGTGCCCACCATAATGCTCCTGCTCGACAACCTGCGCTTCGACCAGTGGAAAGTCATCGAACCTATCCTTTCCGAGCTGTTCCGGGTGGAAGAGGAGGACTATTTTTTCAGCATTCTGCCCACCGCCACGCAGTACAGCCGCAATGCCATTTTTGCAGGCATGATGCCCGCCGACATTGAAAAAACCTTCCCCAGCCTCTGGAAAAATGACACCGACGAGGGCGGCAAAAACCTGCACGAGCATGATTTTTTGAAAGAACAAGTGCGCCGTGCCACCCGCAAGCCCATCAAACACGATTACGTGAAAATCACTACCGTCGCTAACGCCAGAGAATTGGAAAACAACATCCTCAACTACCTGCGCAACGACCTGACGGTGATTGTCTATAATTTCATTGACATGCTCTCCCACGCCCGCACGGAAATGGAGGTGCTGAAAGAATTGGCAGGCGACGAAAAAGCCTACCGCTCCCTGACCCGCTCGTGGTTTTTGAACTCGCCGCTTTGGGCTGCCTTACAACGGGCGGCTGAAAAAGACCTGCAACTTATCATTACCACCGACCACGGAACGATTCGGGTGAACACGCCTTCAAAAGTTGTCGGCGACCGGGAGACGACGACCAATTTGCGGTACAAAGTCGGCAGGAATCTTCAGTTCGAGCGGCGGGACGTGCTCGATTTTCGTGACCCAAAAAATGCAGGTTTGCCTCGCCCAAACGTCAGCTCGACGTTCATTTTTGCGAAGGATGACATCTTCTTTTTGTACCCCAACAACTATAATTACTATCACGCTTACTACAAAAACACGTTCCAGCATGGCGGCATTTCGCTCGAAGAAATGATTTGCCCGGTGGTTCGGCTGCGCTCTAAATAGAGGGTGAGAGAGTGAGAGAAGTGAGAGTGTGAGACAGCGTTACATCCTCTCACCCTCTCACTCCTCTCACTCCTCTCACTATTCTAAAATGGCTCATCGCCTTCCTTTCATTTACGTTACAATCAGTGATTTAGGCGGCAGAGGCGTTTTCACCAGCAAACCGCTCGAAGCGGGCGACCTGATTGAAATCTGCCACGTTATCATCCTGCCAGAGAAAGACTTGCCCGTCATTCACAAGACCAGCTTGCACGACTACTATTTCCTCTGGGGAGATGACCAAGAGCAGTGCGCCATCGCCCTCGGCTTCGGCTCACTTTACAATCACAACTACCATCCCAACGCCCGCTACCTGCTGGACTACGAAAATGAAACCATTGATTTTTACTGCGTGAAAGACATTGCCGCAGGCGAAGAAATCACGGTGAACTACAACGGCGAACCGGGTGACGAGACGCCCGTTTGGTTTGATAAACAAAAGTGGTGATTGGTTATTTGTTATTTGTTATTTGGGCTACCCCAATAAACAATACACAAAAACCAATCAACTATTACTCATGAGGCTGGTATTTTTTCTGATTTTGACGCCTGTGATTTTCGCAGCTTGCGAGAACGACATCAACGAGGTCAACCGCCTATTTTCCAAAGAAGAAACGAAGGTGGAAAAAGCCAAATCAGTTGAAATGCTGTACAGCGATTCGGCGGTGCTTCAATTGCGCATCACCAGCCCAGTGTTGCTTCGGCATTTGGAGGGCAAGGAACCTTGGCAGGAATTTCCCGAAGGCATCCAGGTGGAATTTTTCGCCGAAGGCGGCAAAGTGACAGGCAATCTGACTGCCCAATACGCTATCCGCTCGGAAAGCGACAACAAAATCACCGTGCAGGATAGCGTCGTTTGGCAAAGCCTGCAAGGCGAACGATTGGAAACGGAAGAATTGATTTGGGACGAAGCGGCGGACAAGGTTCACACCGACAAATTTGTCATCGTCCGGCGACCGGATGAGATTATTTATGGCTACGGTTTTGAATCCAATCAGAAGTTTACGCAGTGGAGAATCCGAGCCATCGAGGGGAGAATCAAAGCCAATGATTTGACGAAAGATTTCAAGAATTAACGATGAATCACGTTTACGAAACTTTTGAAGTTTCGTAAACGTGGCGCTAACCGCCAGCCTTTTTAGATTTTGAGTAGCCCTTTTCCAGCAAGAATTGCAGCACTTTTTCCCGGTGGTCGCCTTGCAGCAAAATCTCGCCATCTTTCACCGAGCCGCCAACGCCGCACTTGGTTTTCAGCATTTTAGCCAAATCTTCCAGGCTCTCCTGTTTGCCGGAAAAACCGGCAATGAGGGTGACTTCCTTGCCTTTGCGCTGCTTGCGGTCGAGCATGATTTTGAGTGGCTGCTTGGCGGGGGGGAGGTCTTCAATTTCATTTTCTTCTTCGGGTTGAAATTGAAAATCAGGATTGGTGGAGAAGACGAAACCGAGGCTGTCGGGACTGTTTTTTTTTCTCATGCTTTTTCGAGAAAAGGCGCCTTTCCGAAAGTTCCAAACTTTCGGAAAGGTTAGCCGCAGCGAAGAAGAGACACCTTTCCGAAAGTTCCAAACTTTCGGAAAGGTTGGACACTCACCAGCCAAATCCGACTTTGAAAGTCAAGCCCACGCTCGGAAGCCAGTGTTTGCCAAATTCCCACAACCGGACTCCTATTCCCTGTTCCAGTAAAGTGGCATCATCCGGAACTCCTGACGTTTCCCGGTTGTAGCGGCGGAAGCCTACAAAATAGCCCCAATCCACAAAAAAATGATTGCCTATGAATGACTTTCGTCCGTTGGAAAAGTGAAATGCGAAGACAGTATTGTCGAGGTGGTAGTCCAGTTCCTGAAAGAAATTGCAATCGTCCCTGCAAAAATTGTCCCGCCGGTCTTCCCTGGTTTTTTTGAACATGAATTGCAAGCCGATATAGTCATTTGGGCGCTTCCAAATGAAATAGTGGCGAAATTCAAGCCTCGTTTTGAAGCCTCGCAGGGAAAGCTGATTGTCCTGTTGGTCGCCGCCAAAATAGCCGATATAACCGCCTTCTGCCTGGATGGAAAACCTGTCGGCAAGCGGGTGCTCGTAGGCGAGCAAAAGGCTGGGCGACCAAAATTCAATGAAGTCAGCCACCGATAATTTTATCGCTTTCCCCGATTCATCCACCTGAGCATCAGCAGTTTGAAAGCTATTTGCCCAACAGGCAGCAACGAGGCAAAGCCATTTCACATACCTGTTCATGCCCCGATTGGAATTTTAGAAACCACCCGGATATTGCTCAAATCCGAATAATCCACCTGGTAGACATTGTCCGTTCCGACCACCAGCAGCAAGCCGTTCAATGGAATCACATCGTGAGCGGTGAAATCTTCCAGGTGCGCCAGCAACTGAATATCCTGCGGATTGGACACGTCGTAAACTTTCAGCCCGTACTGGTTTTCGCACACAAACAACAGGTTGCCATCCAAACCAACGCCTTGCGGATTGTCCATTTCATATTGGGCAATCATCGTAGGTTGTTGAAAATCAGTCACCTGGAAAATATTCAGTTGGCGGACGGGCATGGCAGTTATCCGATTGCAACGCTCGACCTCAATCGTAGAATTGAGCGTGACGAAGGCAAGCGAATCGTTTGCGACGACCGGGTCGCAAGGGTAGATTTCAAAATTCAGGTTTTCGTACAAAAACTCGCCTTGCCGCACCGGCAGCCCATCCGTGCCGATGGTGTACAAAAACAGCCCCGTGCTGGAACCGATAAACAGCCGCTCGCCCAGGCGGAAAATGGATTCGATGCCTTCGGCAATCGTCTGCTCGTTCACCAAAACAGGGTCGGCAGGGTTGGCGACGTTCAGGGTTTTGATTTTGGTGTTGTCCACCAGGTACATGAAATCGCCTGCCAGCATGAACCGGGCAAGCGAGCCGCCGGTGCCGGAGGAGCCGTCGGGTGAGGAAAAATCGGCGTCCGATTCGCAGCCAACGAAGAAAATGGGGATGGAAAAAAGGGCAATCAGGAGAAGATTCGGATGGAAAAAACGCAGCATGGTTGAAGATTTTAAAGGTGAAAAAAGGATGACAGTCCACGTTTACGAAACTTTCAAAGTTTCGTAAACGTCGGCGCTAACCGCCTCAACGCCAGCATTTTGGGTCGGTCAAGGTCGCCTTTTCCCAGCCGACCACGACACCTTTGGCATCGTCCACGCACTCGAAATAGCCTTGATAAAGCTCAGGAAAGTTCTGGCTGACATTGCCCTGAATGCCTTCCAGCCGCTTGACGACTTTCGGCTGGTCGAGGTTGGAAATGTCCACCGCCACCAGGTCACCGGCATTGTCGGCGTAGAGAATATTGCCTTTGATGGCAATATCCCGGCAGCCGGGAATGCGCAAGAATTTGATTTTGAGCGGATTGAGCGGGTCGGAATTGTCAATCACGTGGACGCCGAGATAGCTTTCGTTCACGTAAATCGTCTGGTCTTTGTAGTAAATTTTGCCCAGCCGGACGATGGGCTGGGGCGGCAATGCTTCGACGGTTTGCACCTGGCTTTCGCTGACGTAGATGGGTTTCAAGCCTTCGACGGTCAGCGGCTCAGGTTCGGGTTCTTCCGATTGTGGGTAGCACCCGGCAAGAAAAAAGAGGGCAGGTAAAAACAGCTTTTTCATGTGGAAAAGATTGAGTGTTAGAAAATTTCAGGTAGCGCACCTAAAATGAAAACGAGGCAGCGCTCGCTGCCTGGGATGACGAAAAGCAGGCGAAAAGGGTTGGGTCATTTTGCCGGAGCTTTTTCATTTTCAAAATCTTCCGTCCGTGCTTCTGCAAATTTTATCGAACAAAACCCGGCAGGCGCTGCGGCTGATTTTACCTTCAACCCCTTCGATTTCGGAGGTCGGATTTCGGATTTCGGATTTGTCCGGCTTCCTCAATCCGAAATCCGACCCTTCCAGGGTGACAAAAAAGTAGTGAAAGATGGATTTCAGCGAAAACATCAGAGTCGCCTTCCGCTCCGTGCGAGGCAATTGGCTGCGGGCAGTTTTGACTTTGGCAATCATTGCCTTCGGCATCATGGCATTGGTGGGCATTCTCACCGCCATTGATAGCGCCATTTTTTCGCTCAACGACAGCTTCTCCGGCTTGGGCGCAAACTCGTTCAGCATTGCGCCGAAAGACGAAGAACTGAGCAGCAATCGCCGGGGCAGGCAGGCGAAACGAGGCGAACCAATCACTTTTCACCAGGCAATGGAATTCAAAGAGCGGTATGATTTCCCGTCCAAAGTGTCTGTTTCGTTGGACTGCACCTCGAATGCCGCCATCAAATACGGCGAGGAAAAAACCAACCCGACCGTCGCCGTTTATGCCATTGATGAAAACTACCTGGAGGTTCGAAATTTCGAGGTGGAGCATGGCAGGGCTTTCACCCCGCACGAAGTTGCAAACGGCGCAAACCGGGTAATTCTCGGTGCCGAAATTTTCAAAACCCTCTTCAAAAGCAAGCCCGAAAAGGCCCTCGACAAGACGGTTTCCATCGGCAGCATGAAGTACCGGGTGGTCGGCATCCTGAAATCGAAAGGCACGAGCATGAACTCGAACGACGACCGGCGGGTGCTGATTCCGCTCATGGATGGCAAGCGATATTACGCCGGTTCCAACCAAAATTATCAGTTGCTCATTGGCTTGACTGATGCCACGCAAATGGAAGCTGCGGAGACCTCTGCCATCGGCTTGATGCGCAGCGTCCGGCGGTTGAAAGCGGCGCAAGAGAATGATTTTGAGATATTTAAGAGCGACAGCCTCGTGTCCATTATCAAAGAAGACACCGCCAAATTTCGCCTCGCCGCCGTCGCCATCGGCATGATGACTTTGCTCGGCGCTGCCATCGGTTTGATGAACATCATGCTGGTCAGCGTCACCGAGCGCACCCGTGAAATCGGCATCTGCAAAGCCCTTGGCGCTACCCGCAAAAACATCCTCTGGCAGTTTCTCACCGAAGCCATCATCATTTGTCAAATGGGCGGTGTGGTTGGAATCATCCTCGGCATCCTCATCGGCAACGTGGTGACGCAATTGATGGGAGGGAAATTTCTCATTCCCTGGGATTGGATTGGGATGGCGATTGTCGTTTGCACGGTGGTTGGCTTGGCGTCCGGGCTGTATCCTGCACTGAAAGCTGCCAAGCTCGACCCCATCGAGTCGTTGCGCTACGAGTGATAACTCATTCATAAAGAGGTGTTTTTGAGGAAAAATTTTTTTGCTGTTAATAATCGGGGTACAAGTTGGGACGCGAGGAGGATGGGAACGCGGATGACACGGATTGGGCGGATTGACACGGATT
>CAZHLB010000263.1:0-8704 GCA_964533005.1 uncultured Saprospiraceae bacterium | reverse complement strand
GCGGGAGCCGATATTTCTGAATTTCCACTTGCCGCTGCCTTCCGGCAAATGGCAGACAAAACAAGGCGTCGCAACATGCGCCCCGTCCAGCGGGAACTTGGTTTTTGCATGTTGCTCGATGCTAAAATGGCTGCCCGCAAAACCATCAACCGTGTGGCATTCGGCGCAATCCGGCGCAGCACGGGCATTGCTCACAAACTGCCCTTCGTGATAATCCGAATGGCAGGCGGCGCAGGTATTGTGCGGCAGTGGCTCGGTGAAGCTGTCGGCTTTGTGGCATTTTTTGCAATCAACGGCGGCGTGTTTGCCTTCGAGCGCAAAGCCGGTGGCGGCGTGGTTGAAGTTTTCCAGATTCCCGGCAGCCACTTTTTGAAAGCTCGTCTCATTGTGGCAACCAGCGCAGTCGTTGCCAAATTTCCCTTCGTGAACGTCCCGGTGGCAGGCGGCGCAGGCATTGGTTTTCACGCCTAAGCGGTCTTGAAAAACGGTCGTCGGTGTTGCCGTTTCCATGCGGTGGCATTCGGCGCAATCCACCTGCTTGTGTTTGCCTTTCAGCGGGAAATTGGTCTTGGCGTGGTTGAATTTCGAGAGACTGGCGGTCGAGGCGAAAGACTGCTCGTTGTGGCATTCCTTGCAGTTTGCGCCGAGTTTGGACTGGTGCGGGTCGTCGTGGCAACTGTTGCAATTTTTGAAAGGCACACCTGCAAACCGCTGAAATTCCTTCCCGTTTTTCGTCTCCACCTGGTGGCATTCCTTGCAATCGAGCGGCTTGTGTTTTCCAACCAGCGGGAAGTCCGTTTTGTCGTGGTTAAACTTGGTCGCAGGCTCCCAGGCGTCGGTCAAGTGGCATTTGGCGCAGTCATTCGCCAGCGTTTTTTGGTGATAATCCTGGTGGCAATCGAGGCATTGGCGACCCAAGCCGAGGTAAGTTTCCTTGCGTTTTTTCAACTCCGCATTGTCCACGTAATCAGGCTTGTGGCATTCCCGGCAATCAATTTTTTTATGCGCCCCGGTCAGTTCGTAGCCGGTGAGTTGGTGGTTGAAGGTCTTTTCATCGAAGCGCACCATGTCGAAGTTGCGCCCGTGGTGGTCAGAGTGGCAGGCGGCGCAGTCTTTCGCCCGCACGTCTTTCGAGTAGTGGTAGCCTTGCTTCGCATCGAGGCGGGATTTGATTTCCTTGTGGCAGGCGAGGCATTTTTCGTTGGAAACCTTCTCGCCGAGCGTGTGGCATTGGGTGCAGTTGGACATGCCTTCGAGGTGGGCGTGGGATTTGGCGAGGTCGCCGGGGGAAAGTTGGGCGGCTGACCTGCCTGCGAACAGGAAAATGAAGGCGGCGATATGAATTAAATGTGTTTTCACCCTTTGCATTTGCTGAAGAGAGTTTATCCAACCAAGCCCTTCCACCCGATGTTTTGGAGAAAAAGGCTACGTTTGTTTAAAAAATCAACCACATGGATTTTACAGTCGAAGAAGTTTTAAAAAGCCCAGGGGCAATGGTGTTTCACCAGCAATTGCAAGCAGCCATCAACGACGAAGCCCGCCGCCGGGAAGAATTTCGAGAATGGCTTTCCGAAGATGTCAAAGCCGAATTCATCAACGGCGAAGTGGTTATTCATTCGCCTGTAAAACGAGGTCATTTGCGAGCAGGTCGCCGGTTATCCAAATTGCTCGACACACATGTCGTAGCAAAAAACTTAGGTGAAACCTCGGTCGAAAAAGCCCTCGTCGCCCTCACCCGCAACGATTACGAGCCAGACATCTGCTTCTGGGGCAATGAAAAAGCCGACGCTTTTGACGACGAAACTATGCTACATCCAGCGCCGGATTTCGTCGTTGAAATTCTTTCAAAAAGCACCAAGCATCATGACCGAACCACCAAATACGAAGACTACGCCCTGCACGGAGTCCGGGAATACTGGATAATTGACCCCGTCAAACAGTGCGTAGAACAATTCGCCTTGCTCACTCCAACCGACAAAACCTACCTGCCCTACGGCAAATTTTTCCCCGGCGACTTCATCAAAAGCATCGTTTTGCCTGATTTTGAAATCCCCGTCGCCGCCATTTTTGATGAAAAAGCCAACTTTGAAACGTTGAAAAAGCTGATGGCAGGGGAATGAATTTTTAAAAACTCAAAATCATGTCCACAACAACAAGCATCGAATCTCGCCAAATGCTTTCCTGGGATGAAATCAAGGAACGCTACCCCGACCAGTGGGTCGTTTTGGGCGAGCCCGTTTTTGATGGCGTCCAAGTTTTAAGCGGCATTGTAATTTCCCACCATGCCGACAAGCGAATTGCCAGCATGGAAGGCGGCGAACGTCGGACAGGGTTCAAAAACGTCTTGCTCATTTTTACTGGCAATTCTGCTCCTGTACGTCGAATTGGCATCATGCGCAGAATTCGCCAAATTTGATTCACCGATGCTTCTTCACCGTATATCCAAACCGCTTCATCACCTGCACCCCCACCTTCTCCAAAAACTGCGTCGGCAGTTCGCCTCCGGCAAAAATGTAAACCAAATCATTCAGCAACGCTTCCTGCCCGTCTCCATTCAAGGATAAAACAGCCTTCTCCTTTTCGATAAAAATCAGGTTCGATTTCAGTTTCACATCAAGCTTGCGTTGCTGAATTGCCGCATCCAATTTCTCCCGGTTTTTGGGTTTCAACCTTCCGAAAGCATCGCCCCGGTAGCTCAAAATCACGCTGTTTTGCTCCGCCAACGACAGCGCTGCTTCCACGGCAGAGTCGCCGCCGCCCACCACGACTACCTTTTTCTCCATGATATTTTCCGGTTCGAGCAGGCGGTAGGCTACTTTTTCCAAGCCTTCGCCGGGCACACCCAGCTTGCGGGGGCTGCCTCGCCTGCCGATGGCTAACAGGACGGTTTTGGTTTTGAACTCGTCGCCCCGGTTCGTTTTCACCCAAAATTTATCGCCTTCAAGTTGGATGCCTTCCACTTTCGTGTTTTCCCGAATGGCGATGTCATTGCTCGTCAAAGCGTCCACCCACAAATCCAGCAGCTCTTTTTTGGTGGTGTCGTAGAGTTTGACCCTGCCGTAAAGTGGCAGGTTCATCGGTGCAGTCATCACAATTTTAGAGCGGGGAAAATTGAAGACCGTGCCGCCGAGGCTGTCTTGTTCGAGGGTGAGAAAATTCAAGCCGTGTTTTTTGGCATTTAGCGAAGCAGAAATGCCTGCGGGGCCTGCGCCGACGATGATGAGGTCGTAGCTGTCGCCGCCTTTTTTAGTCAATGATTTTACGATACTTTCGACGGCAGCTTCGCCTTGCTCCACGCTGTTTTTAATCAAACCCATGCCGCCTAATTCACCTGCGATATACACGCCTTGCACGTTGGATTCATAGTTTGCATTCACGTGCGGCAAATCAACTCCTCGCTGTTCCGTGCCAATAACCAAAGAAATTGCTTCCACCGGACAGGCGTGAAAACAAGCGCCGTGCCCCACGCAATTCGCAGCATTGACAAGCGTAGCCCTGCCATCTATCATGCAAATAATGTCCTTTTCCGGGCAGGCAGTGTAGCAAGCGCCACTTGAAATGCAGGTGTTCAAATTGATGACCGGGTGTAACGACACCGGCTCGTGAATGCCCTCCGCTTTTGCCTTTTTTATCTTTTCCTCCACTATTTTATGGACGCTTTTTTGGCGCTTTAAATAGAGGAATATAACTAAGCAGCAAAACAGCAGGACGATTCCGTATATGGCTATTTGCTCGAATAACATGATTCAATTTTCCCGGTAGAGCCACCTTTCCGAAAGTTTGAAACTTTCGGAAAGGTCGGTTCCAGCAACCTTCAAATTTCCCGGTAGAGCCACCTTTCCGAAAGTTTCAAACTTTCGGAAAGGTCGGTTCCAACAACTTTTAAAAAATCCAACGGTAACCAAATGCCAGCGTCACCGCCACGTGAATCACCATGATAATCAGCATGATAAGCGCAAACGGCAAATGCGCCACATGCCAATACCGAAACAATTTCCGCATCGTTTGCAACCGCTCGATGCGCCGGTTCAGCGAAATTTCACCGGCGACCAATTTGACGACCCGCCGGCTGTCTTCCCCGGTCAGGTTGTTGTTTCGCAAGACCTCCTTCACGTGCCGCATGGACTTTTTTTCGTCCAAATATTGCCGCAGCAGGTGGGAAAAAAAGTTGCCTTCGGAGACGGAATAGTCCATTTTGGTAGAGCTTAAAATGCGTTGGCTACTTGCTTCGTCCAGCTTGTAGGCATCTCTCAATAGCCCGCCAACGTTGGTTCTCTTCTCTTTTAACTCGCTGAGATTCAATTCTCTGCCTTCGATTGTTCTTGGAATTTGGATGTAAATAAACCTGCCAATCACCCCGCTCGCCACCACCGCAACCATGCTCCAAAAACTGACCGAAACAATACCGTTGAACTTGAAAGCAGTGTGAAAAAGAATCATCACGGGCCCCAGGCTGCAAAGGAAAATGTGGAACTCCAGCCAGTATTTCAGCCTGCCGAAACGACCGGAGAGCCACCTGTTTTTCTTCTTCGCCATGTAGCCGAACACGCCAATAATAATAAGCAACGTGCCGACGATGCCAAGCCCGTGTCCGAAGGGCCCACTTGGCTTGAGCCATTTGTGTTCATCGTGGTAAAATCGTTCTTCATGCGAGGTGCCGTAGTAGGAAAGCCCTTGATAAAGCAGGTAGAAAAAGACAATCACGACGATGCTCGCCAATGTTGCCACGTAGATTTTGTGCGCTCGTTGGGACATTTTTTTGCAATGATAATGGCTGCAATATATCAGGATGGCTAATTGCAGAAGGCTGACAATTCTCAATGAGATGCCCGAACCGGGAAAAAGAGTGGCTGAACCGGAAGGATGGATTGCCAAACAGAGCGGTGAGTTTTACACCTCGGCATTTGCACTTTTTTTCCGCCGTTTCTGCCGCCGGATGCCGGAAACGAAGGCGTGCACTTCCCGCTGCGTCTTCAAATAATGCGCCGCTTCGCCGCCTGCCAAAATGCCGAAGCCCAGCAAAAACAGGGCATTGCGAGACAGCTCGACCACGCCAATTTGCGCTTGGTAAAAAGGTCGAACCAGTATCATTTCTAAGCAAATGAGCAGGGCACTCATCAGGAAAAAGAAAACGGCGGCGGCACGAGTTTGCCGCACAAATGATGGCTTCATTCGCCGCAAGCATTTTTTCAAAAACAAGCAAGCATCCCGGTTGGCGGGATTGATGCGGAGCAATTCACGCAGGTGATAATCTGCTTTATCAAACTCGTCGCTATGATAAAGCGAAGCCGCTTTTTTGAAAAGCATCTTTTGAAACACGTCCTCGCCCTGGAAAAACTTGATGTTGTTCATCACTGAAATTTCAATCACCCGGTCGGCAAAAGTGATGTGCTTCGTGTAAGTGGCAGTCTCGAAAAGCGCATGGGTGTAGGCAGTCAGCACCTCGAAATATTCATCGAAATCAAGCTCCCGAATGTCCTTTTCACATTCCTCGTAAAACCGCACAATGGTGCGCCAGTCCCCGGCGGCAATAGCCCGGAAATCCCTGTAAATCTTGGAATGGTAAGTTGATTGCGTCGAATTCATGGCTTTCGGATTTCAGCGTTCGGACTTCCGCTTTCAGATTTTCCCCGAAATCTGAAATCATAATTCCGAAAAGGTAAATAGCACGGGTTTGCTGGGGCTGACGTCCAAATCAAAACTGGCGGTTTGCAAATTCAACAGATACAGCCCGTCTTTGATAAAGCCGGAAACAAAAATCAGTTCAGTGATGGTGGCATTTTTTCTCACCGGGTTGCTTGCCTGGCGTTCCGGTTGCTCCGAGCCTTCGAAATATTGCCAAAAAGCCCGGTGCGCCAGCAGCTTTCCGCCGTCCTCCTCCCTGTCAACAGAAGGCAAGTCGAGCAAAAAATGTTCGACACCGCAAGTTGCCAGATATTCCGCCGCTGCTTCGTCAATGTAGGGCGGATTCGAGCCTGAATAGTTGCGGTGCAACTTGCCTTCGTCGTTGGGCAAAGTGCGAAGGATGAATGCCTCCGCTTCGCCCGGTTTCAAGACCTCCTCGAATTGTTCCCGAAGAAAAACCCGGTCGCCGTTTGCCAGCCGGGTAGGGTAAAGACTGACCAATTTAGCGAGGAAGTGGAAGCTCGTCAAGCATTGGCGAATAGTAAATTTTTCTTTGGCGATGTGCCCGACGCATTCCGTGTGAGTGCCGTTGCCGTGCGGGTTGATTTTTACGTTGAAAAAATTGACCAATCCGCCCTGCGCCGTCGAGCCGATGAAGCTGCCTGCGACCACCGGCGAAAACTCAACCGGGGGAGCGTAGAAGCAATTAACCTGGTTCAAACCTTCTGCGATGGGGATGGAAATGTCGAGCGGGTGGCTGAGGTCAGCTTGGTAAAATTTACCCTGATGGGTGATGGAAGCGGTTATGTTCATGGCTGCAAGCAAGGGAAAATTGGCGGGGCGAGCCAGCTTTATTTTTGAAAAAATCTTACTGGGAAATGCCGCACCGTGGCAGAGTTGAACCCCGCCAAACGTCCTTCGTTGTAGCTTCAAGCCTTCCTGTTCTCATCCATCCGGGCTTTGAAAGACACCATTTTTCCTCTTGCGAGACCCTCCATCATGGCTCTTTCAGCCGGAACTTCCGAAAGCTTCAAGGCAAAATCAGATTGACCTCAAATTGAAACCAGCGACCTGTTGGCGCTTCTTGCGCCAAGAGGTTTTTCGCTATAAATCAAATAGTTATGAGACGGTTTTACTTTTTCCCGATTGTTTTTTTACTCCTTCTGACCACCGCTTCTTATTCCCAAAATGAGAATTTCTCCATGAACCAGTTGGCTTGCGGACTGAGCCAGCCCTGGGAAATCACGTGGGGCCCCGACAACCATCTTTGGGTGACGGAAGCGGAGAGCTACCAAATTGACCGAATCGAACCGACCACTGGAACGGTGAAAATGCTGATTGACCTGAGCGACAAAAAGGACTTCCCCGACACACTCAGCCCGTTCCCGCAAGGCGGACTGATGGGGCTTGCCATTCACCCGGAAATTTTCTCCGGCAAACCCTACGTCTATATCGCCTACGTGCATCACTTCGACGGCTGCCTGGCGGGCATGCAAGGGTGTTTTTTCAAGTCGAAAATCGTCCGTTACACCTACAATTCAACCACGGAAAGCCTTTCCGACGAAATGGTACTGGTTGACACGCTACCTGGCAGCAACGACCACAACGGCGGCAGGTTAGCCATTGGGCCCGCAGGCGAGGGACAAACAGGCATGTACTTATTTTACTCCATCGGCGACATGGGCGCAGGTCACTTGCGCAACCAGGACAGGCCCAACCATGCGCAAAACATCAACAAATACGAGGGTAAAATCTTGCGCTTCAACCTGGAGCCGGACGGCGACGCCAATGCTTTCGATTCGTGGATTCCCAACGACAACCCTTTCAATAACCTCGGTAAGCAAAACGCCGTCTGGACATTCGGGCATCGCAATCCGCAGGGCTTGGTTTTCTCGCCAAGCGGCACTTTGTACGAAGCGGAGCATGGGCCCTATTCGGACGATGAAATCAATATCATACAACCTGGCGTGAATTATGGTCACCCGTTGATTTCCGGTTTTGCCGACGGCAATTATGACGGCAGTGCAGTTGGCGCAGGTACAGGTGTGCCGCTCATCGCCAGCGAGATGGCAAACATGCAAGCTATCCAGTCGGCTTACATTTACAAAGACCCGATTTTCAGCTTGTTCCCGGCGCCCCAAGCGATGGTTTCAGAGATTTGGAACAACGACAACAACGACACGCCGCCTTACGACAACTACTTTTTGCAGTGGCCCACCGCCGCCCCGTCGGGCATTCATTTTTACAACGAAACAGGCATTCCCGGCTGGCAAAGCTCCATCCTGGTCGCCACGCTGAAGCTGGGCAGAATGTTCCGGCTGAAACTTTCCAACGACGGGCAATCCGTCGTCGGTGACACCATTCCGTATTTTGAAGATTTTGGCAGGGTGCGAGATATTGCCACCAACCCCGACGGGACGCAGATTTTCATCTCGCTCGACAGTTCCGGTCAACTGAAAGGCGCTCCGGGCACTTTCATTGACCCGCCAATCAAAGGCTGCATTCTCCAATTCACTTTCCAGTCAACCGGCGTTGCAGAAACCTATCCTGAAGACGCCATCCGAGTCTTCCCAAACCCGGCTGACCAGGCGCTCACGGTGGACTTTTCAGCCTTGCAAAACGGCATAGAAAGGGTCGTCCTGTTCGACGTTTTGGGAACACAACTCTTTGAAAAACAACTCGAAAGGTCTCCTGAAACGAGCCTGGAACTCGACCTTTCCAACTTGCCTGACGGCAATTACCTGCTCGCCGTCCAACCGGCAGATTCGCAGCAACGAATCATGAAGAAGGTGACTGTTTTGAGGAGAAATTGAGATAATGGGATATTGAGATATTGGGACATTCGGGCTGCTGCCTGAATATCCCAATATCCATTGTGCCTTGCTGTTGGCTTGTGAAACCGGGCGGTCGCTGAAGCGAACCGTCCGGTTTGTGTTTTTTTAAGGCAGTTTCATAAATGGCACTGAGCCGTTCTGAGTCGCTTTTGTCATTCTCGCATAGGACTATACGAAACGTGGGTTACATCGTTGAAAATCAGCAAGTTGCACTTTTAAAGCCCTCCTTTGAGTCTGGCGTCTGC
>CAZHLB010000262.1:0-8718 GCA_964533005.1 uncultured Saprospiraceae bacterium | reverse complement strand
AGGTTGCCGCCGAGCAGTTTTTCCTCGAAATCCAATTTGAGCGTGTAAATGTCAATGTCAGTCGGCGTGTCGAAACTGCTGACAATTTCCGTCAGCAGGCTGTCTTCGTCTGCGTCGAAATACTGGTTGGGCAGCAGGCGCTCGGCGTCGTTTTCGTAGCGACCGTAGTCCAGGTCAATGTTCAGCGAACGACCCTTCCTGTTGTCGAAACGGTAGTTCAGGTTGAATGTATTTTGGTGCCGGGCATGGTCGGAGGTGGAGTTGGCGACGAGGATGCTGTCAATTTCAGCAGGCGCAGTTTCCGGCGAAATTTCAATCCGGTTGAACGAATGTGACGTCCTGCTCGACCTGCCACCGTTGACTAAGAAGCCCAACGTGTGTTTTTCCGCCAGGAAAAAATCAGTGCCGAGGCTGTAGTTCAGGTGCTGCCACTCGTTGCGGTGGTTGTTGGTTTCCGCCAGCACCAGCCCGTTTTGGAAGCTCAAAAAATTCATGTCCATGTAGCCACCACCGTCGCCAATGCCAAAAGTGCCGAAGGTGTTCAGCCGTTTGTTGCGGTAGTTTCCGCTGCCGCCGACGTTGGCTCTTGCGTAGCGACCCTTGCTGTAAGTGGTGTTCAATGTGCCGTTTGCGCCGAGGTTTTTGTCCCTTTTCAGGCGGATGTCAATGATGCCCGCATTGCCTTCCGCTTCGTAGCGAGCGCCGGGATTGGTGATGATTTCGATGCGGTCAATCTGGTCGGCTTGCAGGTTTTGCAGGTAGTTGGTGAGGTCTTGCCCGGTGAGTGGCAGGCGCTTTCCGTCCACGTAAAGCAAGACGCCCGCCCTGCCCAGCACGTTGACGTTGTCGTTGTTGTCCACCGTGACGCCGGGAGCTTTGCGCAGCAGGCTGATGGCATCGGAGCCGGTGCTGTTGATGGTGCCTTGCACGTTGAAAACGGTGCGGTCGGGCTTGATTTCGACCATCGCACGGGTGGCGGTGATGGTGGCTTCGGTCAGTTCCACCGCCGTTGCGATGAAGGTCATTTTGCCGAGGTCGAGTTGCTGACCGGCTGCGAGTTGGATGCCGGTTTGCCGCAAATCAGCCATGCCGACGTAGGTCGCCACGAGAAAATAGCTGCCTGCGTCGAGGTTCCTGATTTTGAAAATGCCCGCATCGTCGGAGGTTTCCACTTTCACGAGACTGGAGTCGGCGGCGCTATGCAGCGCCACGTTTGCGAAAGCGACCGGCTCGCCGGTTGGCTCGTGGAGGATGCCTTGGATGGTGGCAGATTGGGCGTGGATGGTCAATCCCGCCAGGAGGAGAAACAAGGTTGTAAAAATTTTCATGTCGGATGATTTTGCGAAAAGGACAACAAAAGTAGGCGGGCGTGGCAGGAATTCAAAAATTTTTTGTTGAAAATTCAAGCCAAAAAACAAAGTCAACTAATACTAAAAAACTTTTTGTGTCAACAAAACATCGTTCTTTCAAGTACCCTGCGTAGGTTTGCCATTCATCAAAACCAGTCCAAAAACTATGGAACTACGCACGCAATTTGAAGAAATCGCATCCCTCATCAAAGCTGCCCGCTCGAAGGTTTTTTATGAAGCGAACCGGACGGTTATCGAGCTGTATTGGGAGGTGGGCAAGCGAATTTCCTATCGAGTAACTGTTGGCAGTTGGGGGAAAAGTGTGGTGGCGCAACTGGCAGACTACCTACAAGGTCAATTGCCTTCTCAAGATGGATTATCCGCCAGGAACCTCTGGCGCATGAAGCAGTTTTACGAAACTTATTGCGGGAATGAAATTCTGTCACCACTGGTGACAGAAATTAGCTGGACAAACAACCTGCTGATTCTTTCCGGCACTAAATCCAACGAGGAAAAGGAGTTTTACCTGCGCCTTGCCAGCCGGGAGCATTACAGCAAACGGGAATTGGAACGGCAACTTTCCAGCGGGCTATTCGAGCGCGTGGCGCTTTCGCAAAAAGGCAGTTTTCCTGAAATTATGCCTGGCAAAGACCTGAAGGAGTTTGGCTTCCGGGATGCCTACCTGCTTGATTTTCTGAAATTGCTGGATGGTCATTCAGAAAAAGACTTGCGCAAAGGCATTTTGAACAACCTGAAAAATTTCATCCTCGAATTCGGCAAAGACTTCGTCCTGATTGGCGAGGAATTTCCGCTGCAAACCGGCAAGGACGATTTTTTCATTGACCTGCTTTTTTTTCACCGGGAATTGCGCTGCCTCGTTCCTTTCGACCTGAAAATCGAACGCTTCAAGCCCGAATACGTCGGCAAAATGAATTTTTACTTAGAAGTGCTCGACCGGGAATACAAGAAGCCACATGAAAACCCAAGCGTAGGCGTTCTGCTTTGCAAGGAAAAAGACGATGAAATCGTGGAAATAGCTTTGAGCCGAAGTTTGTCGCCTACTATGGTCGCCACGTACGAAACTCACCTGATTGACAAGGCTATGTTGCGAGCCAAGTTGCATGAATTTTATGAAGTGTCGCTTTTGGAGAAAAGCAAATGAAGTCATGGAAAACCCCAAAGGGTGTTTGACAAAAATTTGGCAGCTTTCCACCTTCGCTTTGCCTACATTTGCTCATCCTCCAATCTGGCAAAATCATCTGCCAGCCAAACCTCTTCCGACCAAAACACGACTTCCTTCAAATTTTCGACTTTGAACGCAAGACCAGGAAGTCCCGTAGCCCATCTAAAAGCACTGCTTCTCTCGCTCGACGAAAAACGACCGACTGGCTTCTCTCTCCCCGAAATTGCTTGCGCTCAAAGTCCAAACCGGTTAAAATTTCTGTCCAATGCGAACGCCGTTCCGCTTCCAAAGCTTCCTTCAGCCGCTTGTCTGCCTGCTTTTCATTTTCAGCCTGAACCTGCCGCAATTGGCAGCGCAAGACCCAAGCGTCCAAAGCATTGACGTGCCTGCGCCGCAGATTTACGCCAACCAAACGACGCCCCTCGTGGTCACGCTCGCCAACCAAAGCACCATGCCTGCCAACAATATCATGTTGCAAATCCAGGTGCAGGACATCAATTTCCAGCCTGTCTTTTTTTTCCAAACGACCATCCCTTTCATTCCCCCCTTCGGCACGCTCCAGGTGAGCACCCTGCCGGCGCAGTGGTATCCGAACCCGCCGGCGATGTACATGGCAATTGCTCAGATTTTTGCCAACCCAGACCAAAATCCAGGAAACAACCAAATGAACAAGCCCATCGAAGCCATCCCGCAGCCGCCAGTCACCATGCAGCAGGTGGACATGTTGACTCCGTACATGATTGAAAATTCCCTGTACGGCGTGTTCAGCATCAACTACCCGCCCCTGCTCGACAAGATTTTTGTCAACGTCATGGCGGAGCAAGTTGGCAGCGGAACCACGCTTTGGGTCGTGCGAAACTTGCCTTTGCTGCCTTTCGTGGAAGCGCAAACCATTGATTATTGGTACGACCTGAGCCTGTTGGGCTTGGACGAAGGAGACAACCTCGCCACCCTAAGTTTTTCCATGCGCCTCGACAACACGACCCTGCCCTCCGGTTTCACCGTGCCTGCCTGGCAACCGCTCCCGGTCGGCGACGTGGACTTCGACGTTTTGAGCCTCAACCCGGAGACCGTCGTGCTGACCCCGCCGCCTGCCGTCAGTTTTCCGGTTTATGGCTCCACCGAACAATTGACCTGGACTTACCGGGGCTGCACCGTGCCCAATATTGACCTCGACAGCACCGCTCATCCGCCCTCGGCAGGCTATTCCGGCGACTGGAACGCCTGCGGCCCGGCGGCTGCGTCAAACAGTATCCAATGGCTGGAAGACACGCACCCCAGCATCCCCGACGACGGCAAAACCCACCGCCAAAAAATGGAGTCCCTCAGCGGGCACATGGGCGGCAACACGAATGGCGTGAACACGCAAAACTTCGTGGCGGGAAAACTGGCATACATAGATGAGCACAAGCTGCCCATCCACGTCAAATACCAAAGCGTTTTCGACACCGCCGCCTCCATCGCTTCGCCCAACGGAAGCTATGGTCATTCCGCTGAAAACAAGGGTGGCGTCGGCATGAGAACGCCGCCCACCTGGGAATTTTTGAAGTCCGAAATGGAAAAAGGCGAGGATGTGGAAATCATGTTCGGCTGGTACGACAACGCCGGCGTGAGGCACGGCGGGCATTGGGTGACGGTCACCGGCGTGAGCGAAAACACAAATTTTAAAGGCATTTACATCAAGCAAGACGGCGACCAAAAGGGTCCCGGCGGCACGGCTCAATCTTACCACAACTGGGTGACCGACGGCCCCTGGTCGAGGCTGCTGGGCTTCACCGGTCCCAACAACAACTGCTGGGTGGAGAGCGTCGTGTCGGAGAGCTACGACCCGACCATCACCTTCCTGGCATTCGATTTTAGCTTGGACATGGTTTCTTTTTCCAGCCCGTTTTCTTCGCCCGACCCTGCCAAGGTGTTGTTCTCATTTAGTTTTCCGCCTTCGCCCGACATCAGCTACCTGAATGTCACCTGTCCCTCCTGGCAAGGTCCGCTTCCCGACGTTTGGTTTGGTCGCAACGTGCCGCTGCCGCCGAGGGACACCATCGAAACGGTGACTCTTTGGATTGACCTGGCTGCCTTTGGGCACGTGCCCGGGCAGCCTTTGGACACGGCAACGCTGAAAGTGAGCGTGGACAGCGTGGTTTGGAACACGCCTAATTTTGACATCACCTACGAGCTTCCAGTGGACGTGGACACCGTCAGCTACACGGTCGGCAACGGTTCGTTGGAAAGCAACCCGGTCACCATTCCTTTCTTCACGCCGCCGGCGATTGTTTTTGATTCTTTGATTCCAACCACCTTCGTTTACCGGGGCTGCGAGGTGCCGAATATTGACCTGGATTCCACCGCCAACAACCCCGTCACCTGCCCCGGCTACGCAGGCGACAAAAATGCCTGCGGTCCCGCCGCAGCCGCCAACAGTCTGCAATGGCTCGAAGTCAACGACCCGAACATCCCCGCAGCGGGCGGCACACACCGCGACAAACTCAAAGAATTGAGCGGCATGATGGACAGGGCAGACAACAGCGGCGTCCTGCGCACCGATTTCATCGAAGCCAAACTGGAGTTTATTGACAAATACAAGCTGCCCATCAAGGTCAAATTCCAGGGTTGGTATTTCGGCACTGCCGACATCGCCTCGCCGGATACGCTCTACGGGCACTCGGCGGACAATCAAAATGCCATGGCAAACGCCGACCCGACCTGGGATTGGCTCGTGCAGGAAATGGAAGACGACGAAGACGTGGAAGTTGAAATTGGCTACTACGACGAAAACGGCGTCCGGCAAGGCGGGCATTGGGTCACGGCGACCGGCGTGACCGAAGTCGGGGGCGTGAAAACGCTCTATTTCAAAGACGACACCCGGCAAACTTCAAGCGGCGGAATGCGCCACGAATGCACCCGGTGGGTGACGGACGGAGCCACCGGCATCTCTTATTTTCCCGATTTGTCAGGTTCGGAATACATCGTCGTAGTAGAGTCGGTGGTGTCGGAAAGCTACGACCCGACGGTCGAATTTTGCCCCGACGATTTGACGCTCGACCTGGCATCCATACCTTCCGGCACCTACGAAGCGAGCAGCGTGATTTACGTGACAGGAACTATTCCGAGCGGCTCGACGGTGACGCTTTCCGCTCCGACGATTATTTTCCAGGCAAATGCGCAGGTGAATTCGGGGGCAGTTTTGACGACGAACTCGGCGGGGTGCAATTGAGGCGTTCGGCAGTTTGAAGATTTGCGGTCGCAATTTGCGACCGCAAATCTTTTACTTTTTTACTTTGCCTGCCTAAATTCTTGAAAATGAGAGAACTCACCACTCCTACCGAAGACTTCATTTCTCAAATTTATCTCATCCGGGGACAGCGGGTCATGCTGGACGCCGATTTAGCCGCTGTCTATAATGTTGACACCAAAAGGTTGAATGAACAAGTGAGAAGGAATGCCAGGCGATTTCCTGAAGAGTTTGTGTTTCAGCTTACCTCGGAAGAGTTCGACAACTTGAAGTCGCATTTTGCGACTTCAAGTTGGGGCGGCAAGCGAAAACTACCATTTGCCTTCACCGAACATGGCGCAATCATGGCTGCCAGCGTACTGAACTCCGACGCAGCCCTGCAAGCCAGCATCTTCGTTGTCAAAGCCTTTCGTCCAGTTGCGAAACGTGTTGGGAATATACAAGGAATTGGAACAGCGCATCGCCGAGTTGGAGCGCAGCACTCGTGAGCAATTTCAGGAACAAGACGGCAAGATTGACCGCATTTTCGACCTCATCCGCCAATTCGTGCAAGCAGGTGGGCAACAGCAGCAGCGCCGCATGATTGGTTTCAAACGGCAAAGCGAGGATGCAAAAACTTGAGGCGCCAATTTGGCACTTCAAATTTCCAAGCCGACAAACGCCTCATACCTGCGTTTCCCCGCCGCCAGCAACCGCTCCTCCTCCTCGCCAAAATCAAAAAACGGCTCCACCTCGAACACCACCCCCCGCCGCTTCACCTCTCGTTTCCACATCCCCGCAATCTGCCCGCCGAGCACCATCAGGTTCATGAAATCAACCACTTTTTCGCCTTTCTCCGCCCGGCGTGGGTGCGTCAAGGCGCTGCGGTCTTTGTAGGCGACGACGCTTTCATCGAAAAGAGAAAGCAGGAAAAACGTTTGCGACGGGTCGTTGCCAGGCGTCGGAGCGAGGGGCAGCCAGTATTCTTTTCCGTTGAAAATTTTCTTCGCAAACTCAGTCTGAACCGAAGCGATGCCTTGCTTCACTTCACCCAAAGTCAAGCCCGACCACCACGAAAAATCATGCAGCGTGGCGGGCCCATGGCTGGAAAAATAGCGCCGGGTCAGTTCCGCCAAAGCTTCCTCACGGGGCAGCGTCTTTGCATTTGGCGCACGCTCGGCGAGCAAAGCGTAGGTGAACTGCTTGCCCCGCCTGCCGCCGCTGCAAATCACGCCCTCCAATTCCGCCTGCATCACGAGGTAAGTCCGTTGAAATTCTGCCGTGCAAGCGATGCCCGCCCGTTGAAATTCCTCGCCAATTTCATCACGGGTCAGTTGTTTGCCGCCCTGCAAAGCCTTTTCCAAAACGGTATGGCTGCGCCGGAAAATGGCTTCGTCCAAACCGCACTTTCGATACATCGAACCATTGGCGACGTGGACACGAGGAGCGGTGAGTTGGAGCATCCAGCGAATGTCTTCGGGTGTGACGAAATGCCAGGTGGGGCGCAAAATATGGGTGCGCAAAATGGCTCCTTCGTTGAAAGCCTGCTCGACGGCGGCGTCGGTCAAACCTGGCGCTCGCAAGCCGAGCGACCATTTTGCCATCGGAAAATCCTGTGCTTGCACGGCGCCGAGCCAGGCTACAACTTCAGCGGGTTTTGTGAAATCGGAGGCGGTCAGTTTTTGGTGGTGGAGGCGTTTTTCGATGAGTTCGGAGGTCGTCATACGTTGGAATTTATTGCCTGAGTTTGCAACCCGTAATCCGTTGCCAGACCGTCGAGGCTGACTAAGTTTTTTTCCTGAACATAGTCAGCCAGCCCTTGCGCTCCCTTCTTTTCTGCCCAGTCGAACATGATTTCTCGCTCACCAACGTACTCGAAAAACGGCACACCATAGCCGCAAGAAGTTTGCACCAGGTCAATGTCCGCAACGATGATTTGCCGGGTGTTTGGGAACAACTTGAAATGCGGCGCAAGCGACTCCCATGCCTCCGTGCCGGGCAAAACCGTGAAGCCTTTTCCGTACAAACGCAGGATGTTCGGTGCATCCTCAAAAGCGCAAAACATAAAAGTAATGCGCCCATTTTCGAGCGTGTGCGCCGAGGTCTCGTTGCCGCTGCCGATGAAATCAGCGTAGGCAACTTTGCCTTCCGATAGCACCCGGAACGTGTCAATTCCTTTTGGCGAAACATTGATGCGACCTGCCTCGCTCAAAGGCGCAGTGGCGACAAAAAACAAGTGCTGGTTTTCAATGAAAGCCTTGTGCGAAGGCTGAATAGAGGTGGAAAATTTAGCCATTGAATACTTTGAAAGGCTTTAGGAGGTGGAGGAAGTTTAGAAGGTTTAGCGGCTAAACCTTCTAAACCTCCTCCACCTTCTAAACTCACTCTCTCACCGTCCCGGTGAAAACGCTCACCTTGGAATTGAACGGATTGCCCGCACTCCGCCGGAACGAAACCACCTGTCCAACGTGCCAAAGCGCATCGGCGATGGGCCCGTTGAGTTGGTTCCAAAAAGGAAATTCCGAACGGTTCTCGCCATTTTGAAAGACGATTTTGGCGTCTTCCAATTTTGAGTTTGGCGTCTTCAGCAAGTCGCTGGCAGCCTTCAGGTTTTCCAGCGTAGCCCGGCGTTTTTGCTCAAAAGGGAGCGGCGAAGTTTCTTCCCCAGTGCGCACGTTGGGCACGCCTTTGAGCGAGTTAATGATGATTTGCGAAAGCCCCAGGATGTGGTCGAGCGTCTCTTCCGAAGTGCGAGCTTCCGGGCTGGGGCGGAAGGAGAGGTCTTCCGGGCGCAGCCCTTCGGTCGCCCAAAAATAGCGGAAGCCCAAGCCGTCAATCATCCTTGCCGTCACCGTTTCTGCGGTGAATGAGTCAGGATAGGCAGGAATTTCCCGGTATGGCAAATCTGAGTTTTGAGCAATCAGAGAGATTTCTGAGCTGAGAAGCAGGAGTAAAAAAGTGTATTTCATGCGATG
>CAZHLB010000261.1:0-8720 GCA_964533005.1 uncultured Saprospiraceae bacterium | reverse complement strand
CGGGTCAATGGTGTTGTTTTGGATGTTCAGCGTAGCAGGGGAGGACGAACTGTAAATGCCATAAAAGACGCCCGAAGTAGCCGTCAGGTAATCGCCCGAAATGGTGTTGTCGTTGATGTTTACGGTATTGCTCGCCGGTGTCGAGCCAAAGACGTTTTCAATTCCGGTCACTTGGCTGGTGGTAGCTGCCGAGTGGATTGTAATGTTGTTGTGATTACAGTTCACGCTGGCACTGGTGGAGGAGGAGTTTAGGAAAATGCCCCTCAAAGTTGAGACGTGGTTTACTCCGCTTCCATTATTATTATTAATGGTGTTGTAGGACACGTTCAGTCCCCATTGGTTATTGGCAAAAATGCCGTTTGCAGCAGACGTCGAGCCAGTTTGACCGCCATAGTTTATGACGGTGTTGCCGGTGGCTGCCGAAGAGCCGCCTACATCGTTGTCCGTATCAGCCAATGTAAAGGGCGAAGGAGCAGAATATGAGCGGAAGAAGATACCGACGTTCGTGTTCTGCACCGTGTTGGTGTACAAATCGTTGAACGAGTTGGAGCCGCTGGCTGCGGTAGGTATTACAGCCGCATTGCTAAATTGGCTGTAATCCGTAACTGAGATAGCGCATGTGGCTGAATTTTCCCTGTTCAACGTCACCGTACAATTCTTGATGACGTTGTTCTGGCAGCCGTCTGTCACGCTGGCACGCACCATGATGTAGCCATATTCCATCCGGGTAGTATTGTCGCTATTCCCGGCAGCTTCCTGCAAGTCAATGCCATCAATGGTCAGGTAATCCGTTCCCACAATCACAAAATGAGCATCATAACCCGGTGACGTAGTGCCCGGTGATGCCACGACTCCCGTGAAAGCCGTTACCAATGGATTAGCTCCCATCCCGTTTTTCTGAAAAACGATGGGGTTCGCCATTGTGCCGGTGGCGGTCAGGTCTACCCTGGCTGTCAGTGTTTCTGTGTGCCCGGCAGCCACGTTAAACGTGACGCCGCCCGCCCCCACGCCCGCCCCGTTCAGGGCAGTCACTGCCGCAGCGATGGTGGCGTAGTCGCCGGGAATAGTTTTGGTTCCGGAAAGTTGAGCTGCCGCTTGCGTCAAAAGCATGAACAGAGCAGCGAGGGTGAGAAGCACCCGGTGGGCTTGTGTACAGTTTTTCATGAGAAAAGAATTACAATTTGAAAATTAAGTGGAGGTCGTGCCCCGCCCCGTTGGGCAGCGCTGGATTAGCGGTTTACAAGTAAAATTCGCCAGGGAAAAACAGGCTTCAGCAAGCCGCCTTTTTATGCCCCGGCTATTGGACTTTTTGATTTTCAGGACGGTCAAGAGAGATTGGCAAAAGGTTGATATGCCTGCTTGCCAATGTGTTATGGAGAAAAGCTGAGGTGAAAAAACCTTCCGGGTGAGTTGTTCAAACAGTGCATAAAGTGCCATAGGATGACAGTTCACCAGTCGTTTATTTTCATGTCAAACAGCCTTGTCGCTTGATTGCTTTACAAATCGGTCGTTGAAAAGAAGAACTAAAAAATCGTTGAAAAACAGGAAACCTTTATCTGCGGGAAATTTGAATGACTTGTAGGTTGCCTTCTTTGAAGCTTTCTCGATAGGACTTTGAAAGTGCCGACAAAAGTAAAAGAAGTCCTGAGTTTCGCGACACAGGGCATAAGAGGGATGCCTTTTAATTGAAATTTAATGCCATCCCATTCTAACCGCCCCCAAATATTCAGAAAAGAAAAATTGAATATCAAAAGCCGCCAGGGAACTTCGCCATTGCTACTTTTGCACTACACACGACGAGAGCTTTCGAATTAAACGGCGCTATGAATAAGCTTTACCTCCCAGTATTTGCGTGCGCAATTTCTGCCTGCCTGTCCGCTCAGGCACAAATTGCGCAGCCCCCCTCCACTCCATCCGGCAAGCCCGGCGTTTCCATTCCGCAAGATTCGCTTCAAAATCTGACCCTCGACCAGGTCGTCATCTCCGGCAACAAAATCCTCGAACGCAAAAGCGACATTCCGCACCAGGTGGATTTGGTTTTGAAAAAACAAATCACCCGCCTCAGCCCGCAGACCACTGCCGACGCTTTGGAAAGCAGCGGCGCTGTCTTCGTGCAGAAGTCGCAGCAAGGCGGCGGCAGCATCGTGCTTCGGGGCTTTGAGGCAAACAAAGTGCTGCTCGTCGTGGACGGTGTGCGCATGAACAACGCCATCTATCGAGCCGGTCACCTGCAAAACAGCATCACCACCGACCCCAATATGATGGAGCGCATCGAGGTGCTGCAAGGCGCTGGCTCGGTGGTTTATGGCACGGATGCCATCGGCGGGGTCGTCAGCTTTTTCACCCGGCGACCGGCGCTTGGCGACAGCGCAAAATTTCAGGCAAAAACTCGCAGCTACCTGCGCTACGCCAGCGTCAATCAAGGCAAAACGGCACACGCCAGCCTCAACCTCGGCAACCGGCGCTGGGCTTTCCTGACCGGCGTCACCGTCAGCGATTTTGGCGATTTGCGCAGCGGCAAAAATGACATGAAACGCTACCCTGGCTTTGGCGACCGCCTTTTTTACGTCGAGCCAGTCAATGGGCGAGACAGCGTTTTCACCAACCCCGACCCCGACGTGCAAAAACAGAGCGGCTACCGGCAGCTCGACATTCTTCAAAAAATCCTTTTTGCATCCGGCAACGGAACCCGGCAAACCCTCAACCTCCAAATTTCCACGACTTCGGACGTGCCTCGGTACGACCGCTTGCAGGCGCTCGAAGGGAGTGGCAAACCTCGGTTTGCTGAGTGGAATTATGGTCCACAGGAGCGCTTGCTTTTTTCTTATGAATTGCAAAAGGAGCCGAAAAAGTGGTGGGCTGACCTGTTCCGTTTTACCCCGGCTTTTCAAAAAATAGGCGAAAGCCGCCATGACCGGGGTTTTGGCAGTGACGTGAAAAACAACCTGGTGGAAGACCTGAAAATTTATTCCGCCAACCTCGACCTGTTTCGGGAAACCGGCGGGCACGAAATCCGCTACGGCGCAGAGTTGGTTCACAATGCCTTGAAAAGCAATGGTTTAGCTGAAAATATCGTAACAGGCGAGCGCCAAAGCATCGTCCCTCGCTACCCCGACGGCAGGTACACGACAGCCGGGCTTTATTTTTCGCACCGCTGGGAATTGCTGGGCAGCCGCCTGATTTTTTCCGACGGCATCCGGTTCAGCACGGTGACGCTCGCCGCCCGTTTCGACCCGCAATTTTTTGAAAGCGACCTCGCGCACGTGCGCCAGCACTCGAACTCGCAAAACCTGCACCTCGGCGCAGTCGGCTCGCTGGCTGGTGGCTTCCGGCTCAACCTCTTGCTGTCCACCGGCTTCCGAAATCCCAACATTGACGACCTCGGCAAGACCTTCGAGACCAACGGCGGCGACATGATGATGCCCAACCCCGACCTGCGCCCCGAACAAATTTTCTATCGGGAGGTAGGCGTCACCAAGACTTTCGGGCAACTCGGTTTCCTCCAACTCAATGCCTACGTCAGCACTCTCACCGACGCCATCGTTGCCCGCCCAATCCTCATGCACGGCAACGACAGCATTCAATATCGTGGTCAGACCTACCGCATTCTCGCCAACACCAACATCGGCAAAGCAAGGGTCTGGGGCTTCTCCGCCAGCAGTCAACTGAAATGGTCGCCCGCCTGGACGCTGCGTGGCAATCTCACCTACACGCACGGCAAAGACCTGACAAACGGCGTCCCGCTCGACCATATCCCGCCGCTCTTTGGCAACCTCAGCCTCGCCTGGGAGCGGGGGCGTTTTTTTGCGGAAGCATACCTATTATATAATGGCTGGAAAAACGTGGAAGACTATTCCCCCTCCGGCGAAGACAACCTGAACTACGCCACGCCCAAAGGCTCGCCTGCCTGGCGCACCTGGAATTTGAAAGCGGGCGCTCAACTGAACAAGCACTTGCGCTTGCAGGCGGGGGTTGAAAATCTGGCGGATTTGAATTACCGGACTTTTGCGAGCGGGATTAATGCGGGGGGGAGGAATTTTGTGGTGAGTGTGCATTTTGAGTAAACCTTCAAAACAAGTTCTGAGCATTATCAAAATTGGCGCTAAAATGAAAGATAGCTTTCCCAGACTCGAAAACATTTTGACCTTCCTTCAATCGAAAGGATGGACTATTGCGGATAAGACCAAACTCTTCATTTATTTAGACCCGCCACCCCACTATGTTTTCGATGAACCTTTCCAATACACCCTGCCTGCAAGGGAAGAAATTGTGGATTACAAAAAATTCATCTGGTACACCGTCAACAGCATTTCCGAATTCTACGAGGTAAATTTCGACGCCCTTTACAATCTGTTTTCTCAAAAACCTGAAGACTATAAAAAGATGGTGGAAGTGATGACCACTGCTGAAACTGAACTCGTCTCCTGAAAGCTCGACCCACCTTCCAAAAGCAAACCTTCTTTCAACAATTCCCGCCTTTTCGACCTTTTACCGTCTGCAACCAGGGCTGTCCCGAACCTTGTTTTTCCCCCGAAAAAGAAATTTCCACGCAGCCCTGCCTGCAAGCCGTTTGCTTACTTTTGCGAACTTGTCTCGAAATACATGAATAACTTGAAGGACATCAAATCGCCCGGATTTTGGTCTCAAAAAATGGAGCCGCTCAAAGCTTTTTTCCGCCCGCTCGTCAATCGCTACCGAGCTTATTCCACCCGTAATCCAAAGAAAGCCAAGGCATTACTGATTTTTAGCTCCCTTTTCGCCGCCGGACTGGGGGCGCTGCTGCTTTTCATCGCATTGATTATGATGGGCGTTTTTGGGCACATGCCTTCCAAAAAGGATTTGAGGAACATCAACCAAAACCTCGCCTCCGAAGTCTATACCGAAGACGGGGTGCTACTGGGAAGATATTTCGTAGAAAACCGCCTTCCTGCCAACTTAGAAGATATTTCACCGAACATCATCAATGCGTTGATTTCCACCGAAGACGCCCGCTTCTTCGAGCATGGCGGCGTGGATTTCCGGGCGGCGATGCGGGTAATTTTCAAAGGCGTTTTGGGCGGCGACGAATCGGCGGGCGGCGGCAGCACGTTGAGCCAGCAATTGGCAAAGAACCTCTACCCTCGCAAACGCCTGGGCGCTTTGACTACGCCGGTGGCAAAAATCAAGGAGATGATTATCGCCAGCCGTTTGGAGGGCATTTATTCGAAAAACGAATTGCTGGGTTTGTACCTCAACACCGTGCCGTTCAGCGACAACGTTTTTGGCATCCGGGTCGCCTGCAAACGCTTCTTCGACACCACGCCGAAAGACATCAAAACCGAGCAGGCGGCAGTGCTAATCGGAATGCTCAAAGCCACCACTGCCTACAATCCCCGCAGCAATCCCGACAAGGCAAAAGAGCGCCGCAACGTCGTCCTGACGCAAATGGTTAAGTATGAAAAACTCGAGCAGGCGACTTGCGATTCGCTGAAAAAACTGCCCATCGTTTTGAAATATACGCCTGAAAATCAGGCGGATGGAATGGCTGGCTACTTCCGGGAGCACCTGCGCCTGGAACTGGAAACAGAACTAAAAAAACACACTCGCCCCGACGGCAGACCTTATAATTTATATGCCGACGGCTTGAAAATTTACACCACCATCAATTCCAAAATGCAGCAGTACGCCGAGGAGGTGGTGCAGGAGCACATGAAGGAGCTTCAAAAATCTTTCATCAATCACTTCCGGGGCTACAGCGATGCCGTGCCGTACGGCAGCGAGGAATTGTTGCAACAGCAAAAACAAGCCAGCGAACGCTACAAAAGCTGGAAAGAAAGAGGGCTTTCCGAGGTTGAAATTGACTCGCTTTTCCGCACCGATACGGTCGAGATGAACATCTTTTCCTGGAACGCCGCCGACCGGGACACTACTATTAAAATGACCCCGCTCGACTCCATTAAATATCACCTCTCGCTGCTCCAGGCAGGCTTCCTCGCCGCCGAGCCGCAGAGCGGGAAAATCAAAGCTTGGGTGGGCGGCATTGATTTCAGGCATTTTCAGTACGACCACGTTTCGGCTTTACGGCAGGTTGGCTCGACGTTCAAGCCGGTGGTTTATGCCACTGCCCTCGAAAAAGGGTTTGACCCGTGCGAGCGTTTTCCCAACGATTTTATCACGTACCGCCCCGAAGAATGGGCTGCGCCGAACAATGGTCAGAAATACGAAAACTGGTCGCCTCGAAATGTGGACGGGATGTACGGCGGGAGTTATTCGATGCGGGGCGCCGTGCAGATGTCGGTCAATTCCGTTGCTGCTCAGGTGATTGTGCGCAAGACGGGCATCGAGCCAGTGCGGGAATTGGCAAAAAAAATGGGCATCAACAGCAACATACCTCACGAACCGGGCATTGCGCTCGGCTCGGTAGATGCCACACTTTTTGAAATGGTGCGCATGTTCGGGGCATTTCCCAACCAGGGCAAGCTGCCAACTTTGTACGGCATCAGCCGCATCGAAACGCCCGATGGAAAAGTCCTCTCCGAGTTCAAAGCGCCCAACCCGCTGACTTTTCCGCAAGTGATTTCGCCCACCACCGCCAACGTCATCGTACGAATGTTGCGAGCAGTCATCGACGGCGGCACGGGCGGCAGGCTGCGCTACATCTGCAATTTCAAATACCCCGCCGGCGGCAAAACAGGCACCACTGACAACAACTCTGACGGCTGGTTCATGGGCTTCACGCCAAACCTGGTTTTTGGCGCATGGGTCGGCGCTGGGCAACCAATGGTGCGCTGGCGCTCGACGAGGCTTGGGCAAGGCGGCGTTTCTGCCCTGCCGATTGCCGGACATTTTTTGACCAAGGTTTACAACGATCCTGATTTTAAAGCCTATACGGAAAACTTTGGCGAGTTTCCTCGTGACCCCAATGCCGACAACATGCTCGGCTGCGCCAATTTCATTCCGCCCGACACGGTGGCAGTGGATTCCCTGCTGGCGGATTCCCTGCAAATGGACAGCCTGCAAGACGGCAACATTTTCAAAAAGGTGAAAGACATTTTCAACAAAGACCAAGAAGAAGATGGCATTACCCACCGAAATAAAGCTCCCCGGATAGTGAAAAATGAAAAACTGGAACGGGAGTCCGAGCGCATCAAAAAACACAATCAGAAAGTGAAAAAGAAGCGGCAGCGGCAGAAAAACCGGAAGGGACTCTTCGACGGCTTACTCAGCAAAAACTGAAAAGCCGAAAACTTTGCCGGTTAAAATCTTCGGCTATCTTTGCCGCCCATTTTTAAAAAGTTCTTAGACATGGAAGCCTTAGACCATTTCTCAATCCCCGTGTCGGGATTGCGCAGCGGTCTCCACGAGTACGATTTCAGGATTGACCAAGCGTTTTTTCAGCACTTTGAAGGAAGCCCGCTGCAAGACGCCAACGTCAATGTCCACCTGCTTTTCGACAAGCACCCTGACATGTACGTGATGACTTTCCAAATCAGCGGCACGGTGAAAACCACCTGCGACCGCTGCCTGGAGGAGTTCGACCTGCCCATCGAAGATGACCAAACACTTTTGGTGAAGTTCGATGAAAAAGAGTCGGAAGACACTGACATCATTTACATCCTGAAAGGAACTCAAATGCTGAACGTGGCTCGGTACATCTACGAGTTTGTCAACCTCGCCGTACCGATAGTCAAGCACCACGAAGATGCCGGAGAAAGCTGCAACCCTGAAATGCTCAAGTACCTGGAACAGGAAAGCGGCGAAGACGAAACGCCTGCGCCCAACCCGGTCTGGGAAGCATTGAAAGGAATGAACAGAGAGAATTAATTTATTGATGATTGATAATTGATGATTGATGTACTTCTATCAATCATCAATTATCAATCATCAATTATCAATCATAGAGCGATGCCAAATCCAAGAAATAAACATTCGAAGCAAAGAACCCTCACCCGCCGTGCGCACCACCGGGTGGAGGTTCCGCAAATTTCCAAGTGCAAGGAAACCGGCGAGCCGCACGTGTTTCACCATGCCTACTACGATGACGAAGGCAACATGCGCTACAAGGGCAAAATCCTCGTCAAGACGAAAGAGGAATAGTCATGGGTCATTGGTCATTACGACAATGACCAATGACCCAATGAATAATGACCTTATGCAAAAGCTCCCATTCAATTTTTTAAGGATGCGGGGCTTTTTGTGTTTTTGGCTGGCGCTGGCGGCGATGAGTTGCCAGCGGCAAGCCGCTCAACAAATTTCGCAGCCCGTGAAAAAAATTATCTCCACTCCCCATGCGCCCGCCGCCATTGGGCCCTACAATCAAGCGATTGTCGCCAACGGCTTCGTTTTCATTTCCGGTCAGATTGCCATTGACCCTGCCACCAACCAGGTCATCGCCAACGCCTCCATCGAGGAGGAAACGCACCGGGTTTTGAAGAATCTCGGCGCTATCCTCGAAGCGGCAGGCAGTTCTTACCAAGACGTGGTGAAGGCTTCGGTTTTTGTGAAAGACATGTCGCACTTTTCCCGCATCAACGCAGTTTACGCCGAGTATTTCAAACCTGAATTTGCGCCTGCACGGGAAACAGTCGAGGTGTCGAACTTGCCCAAGTACGTCAATATCGAAATCTCCGTCATTGCAGTCGTGAAGTAGTCTTTCGGAGAGAGGTGGCTTTTCAGGAAAATTTTTAAAAAAAATTGGGATGTTTCATTTGTCGGTTGACAAAGAGGTTCTCCTAAAAAAG
>CAZHLB010000260.1:0-8734 GCA_964533005.1 uncultured Saprospiraceae bacterium | reverse complement strand
GCCCCCCCCGGCCCCCGCCCGCCCCCCCCCCCCCACGACAGATATCAGGAATTCTGACCGTTCCGTAGGGACGGTTAGAATTCATGTTTTTTCAAAAAATCAAAATCTTCACCGCCTGCCGCCTTTCGCCGCTGCGGCATTCCAGGAAATAGACGCCCGGTTCCAGTGCGCTCACGTCAATTTTTGCTTGCCGGCTGGCAAGGTTGGTTTCGCTCCAGACCGTCGCTCCGAGCAAGTTTCGCAAGACCGCTTCCCGCCGCTCGCCGGGTTGTACCGGGAAAAATTCGAGGGTTAAAACCTCGCTCACCGGATTGGGAAAAACCTTAAAAATGCTTGTGGTTGCTGGCTCGGTGACGCCGGAAGGCAGGTTGTTGCTGGCGGAAAAAGTAGTCGTTTGCGACACGAAATCGCCCTCGCCGTTGGGCACTCTTGCGTAGGCAAGGTTGTCTGCCTGCGCGCCGAATGTCACCGAGTCAATCATCGTCCCGTCCTCGTGCCGGAGCATCAGCGTCTCGCCAGTTTTGCTCAATTTGAAATTGGCGTGAAGCCCCGGCTGCAAGTCGTTTTTGTCTGCCCAAACGATGAGGTAGCCGCCCGGCTCGATGGTCGTGCCAGCCGGGAATTTCCATTGCAGGGGCGTCCGAAACTCGTCCGTCAGGAAAAAATAAGACAAGTCAACCGGCTCGCTGCCTGGGTTGAAAAGCTCAATCCAATCATCGTTTTCACCTGCCGGGTCGGTCGCCCCGGCGGTGTTCGTAGCGACTAACTCGTTGATAACCAAGCCGTGCCAGCCGATGGGCGAAAACGCTGCAGTGCAATCGTGCTGCGTGGCAGCCATGTCGTCGAGCATCTCGCCAAAGCGTTTGAGCAGCACCCAGCGAAGCGAGGGAATGCCTGCGCCACCGCCGCCGCCAGTGCCGTTGCCGAGGTCATACTCGAAATAATCGCGGGTAAAAAAGTAGTTCGTGTCCTCGTAAACGGCTTGGCGGATGAGCGCCGCCTGCTGGTCAATGAGCGGAAAAAGGCGCTCCGCCCGGAAATTGGTTTGAAGGATGATGCAGGCGATGTCGAGGTATCGCTGGTGAAATTCGGGCACGGCGAGCAGGCGATGCACGAGGATTTTGTTTTCGTTGTCGGGCAGGAGCGGGAAATCGTAATCGTATGGGACGCCTGGGTTTCCGATGGTGTCGTTGGCGTTGCCTTGCGAAAGATTGACGTAAGCCATTTCGCAAAGCACATCCCACTCGTCCTCGCAGCAGAAGTCGTCGCTCGCCACGACTTGTTGAAACACAGGGTCGAGCGGTGAGTACGGGCAGGAGCCATTTTGGATGGTTTGGCACAAGCCGGGGTTAAAATCGAGGTTGATTTTCATGCAACGGGTCTGCTGACAGAGGTTAGGACCATCCTGTCTGCTGGCGGTCAGGCAGACGGTTTGGGTTCCGCCGCCTGTGTAAGTATGCGCTCCCGTTTGGTCGGAAGAGGTTGCGCCGTCGCCGAAATCCCATTGCCAGGATTGCGCCGCCGGGATGGTTTTGTCCAAAAACAAAAAGCTGTTGCCGCTTTGAATGGTGGCAAAATTCGCCTGGATGAGGCAGGTCGGGTCGAAGGGCGGGTACGGGTTCCCCTCGAAATTGAAGTCGCCGCCGAGCGCCAGGTTGTAGTCCCAGGGTATCCATTGCCACTTGCGGCTGTTCGGTTCGAGGTAGAGATACCAGTTGCGCTCGTTGTCAATGTAGCTGTCCCAGTTGTCGGTCATCAGGTCAACGGCGAGGGCGTGGAGGAACAAATCCACGTTGAAAACCGCCTGGATTTGCTGCGCAAAAGTGGAGTCGGGTGCGTTGTTGATGACGGCGAGCAGGTGAAGGAAAGCCTCGTGGTTAGCGCTGTCTTCGTTCGTTTTCCATTGAAAGTCAACGAGATAGGTTTCAATGGTGTCGCCTTCCCATTTTAGCTCCGACCAGCCGATGTTTTTCACCAGGTCGCCGTCGCCGTCGGGGAAGTTCATGTTCACGAAAGATTTGTCCACCTGCTCGATGATGGCGTACAGCCCCCAATATTGGTCGTTGATGAAGAGCTTTCCATGCGAAACACGAGGCGCTTTGACTCCGGCGGTGCGCTGGATGTCATAGCAAACGAAGTCACGCATCAAGCCGGGGTCGCATGCGCCGTTGTGGAGGTTGAATTTTTTGATGCCGTCGAAAGCCTGCCCCGGCGTGAACTCGTTGAGGTCAATTTTGAACCCCTTTTTGAAATCGCCCGACCAGCCGAAGGAGCTTAACCCTTTGAAACGGACGCCGACTGTGTCGAGGGCAAAGCCGTCAATGGTCATCGCCGCTTCGAGGTAGGGCACGGTGACGCCACTGTCGTCAATGCTGTCTTGGTAGTTGGTTTCGAGCAATTCCCAAAAATCGGGTTGCCAGAAATGCAGGTGGACGTCGTGCAATTGGGCGGGGTTGAACAGGAGGTCGCCACGCTGGGCTTGCAGAGTGGCGGCAGGCAAAAGCCAAAGGAGCATCAAGGCTGGGATGAGTGTTTTCATCGGCGGCAGTTTTTAGAAATGAAAAGCGGAGCCGCCAGGCGAAGGCTGGCAGCTAAGTTTTGAGTGATGTGAAACCGTTTGGGTTGGAAAAAGCTAAGGGAAATTAAATCCGGTTAAGACAGGTAAACTTTCTGGTAAGTGAATCGAAACCAATTATCGCAACAAGACAAAAGTAAATTTCTTATTCAAAAATTGCCCGCCATGCCTGTATCTTTTCTTGTTGAATGAGCAAACGTCAACCTTTCCAAATCACCTCCGGGGCAAATAAATCCTTGCCCAGCTTCCTCGCCAGCACAAAAAGATAGTCTGAAAGGCGGTTGAGGTATTGAATCACGATTGGCTCGACCGGTTCTTCCAAATTCAACGCAACGACCAGCCGCTCCGCCCGCCTGCAAACGCACCTCGCTACGTGGCAATAAGAAACCGTCACGTGACCGCCGGGCAGGATGAAATTTTTTAGCGGCGGCAATTCCATTTCCATTTCATCTATCTCGTTTTCAAGGAATTGAATGTCGGCAGGCTCAACGGAGGGCGTTTTCAGATTTTTGGCAGGGTCGGTCGCCAGGCTGGCGCCGAGGGAGAAAAGCTTGTTTTGGATGACGCTTAAATTGTAGCGTACCTGGACGTCTTGGGTGCTGTCCCGAACTAAGCCGAGGAAGGAATTGAGCTCGTCCACCGTGCCGTAGGCTTCGATGCGCAGGTGGGATTTTGGCAGGCGCTTGCCGCCGAAGAGGGCGGTTTCACCGGCGTCGCCGGTTTTTGTGTAGATTTTGAAAGCCATTTTTTAGGGATGAGGGATGAGGGATGAGGGATGAGGAAAATCATCCCTCATCCCTCATCCTTCATCCCTGTTAAGCGTATTCCAGCACCCGCATCGGGTTCGGATTCAACTCGTCCGATTCCACCATGCCGTCCCGCAAGCGGATGATTCGGTGAGCATGCGTGGCGATGTCCGCTTCGTGGGTGACGAGCACGATGGTGTTCCCGGCGGCGTGAATTTCCTCGAACAAGCCGATGATTTCCATGCTGGTTTTCGTGTCTAAGTTGCCGGTCGGCTCGTCGGCGAGGATGATGCTGGGGTTATTGACCAAAGCCCTCGCCACTGCCACCCGTTGCCGCTGACCGCCGGAAAGCTCATTCGGCTTGTGCTCCATGCGGTCGAGCAAGCCAACGGATTCCATTGCACGGGTCGCTTTTTCGAGGCGAGCGGCTTTGCCCAAGCCTGCATAAACGAGCGGCAACGCCACGTTTTCCAGCGCCGAGAGGCGGGGCAGCAGGTTAAAAGTTTGAAAAACGAAGCCGATTTCCTTGTTCCGCACCTCCGCCAATTCGCTGTCATTCATGGTGCTGACGTTGGTGTTGTTCAGAAAATAATCGCCCGAAGTCGGCGAGTCGAGGCAGCCGATGAGGTTCATCAAGGTGGACTTGCCGGAGCCGGAGGGGCCCATCAAAGCGACGTACTCGTTTTTGCGGATTTCGAGGTTGACGCCTTGCAGGGCATTGACCACGTTGGCGCCCATGTAGTAGATTTTGGTCAGGTTGCGGACTGAGATAATTGACTGCATTACAAATCTTTGCAAAAAGATGACAGGCGCAAAACGGGGTTTTTAAGAGAGAAAAAATGAAATTTTTTCTCTCTTAAAAACCCCGTTTTGCGCCTGTCATCTTTGGGTTGATTTTAAAACTTTAGGTACCCGAAAATGCCGCCCGTCCTGGTCGGGGGCATTGGCGAGGGCGGCTGCCGGGGAGACTTGATTTTTGATTTCATCTTCCCGCAGGGCACTCACTTCTTCGTTGACATAGACCAGCGGCTCTACGTCGCTTGCGTCCAATTCCTCTAATTTTTCAACCATTTTGAGGATGTTCTGCAAGTCGAGTTGAATGCGCTGGCGCTCGTCTTCGCTGAGTTCGAGCCTCGCCAATTCTTCAAGCCTTAAAAGTAGTGGACGGTCTATCTGCATGGTGAAATTTTAGAGCAATGATAAATGATGAATGATGAAAGGTAATTTGGTAGCCCGGCAATTTGACGGGTGTTTTTTGGTTCAATTTTTACTTTCGTGCCCGCTTCTCCGGGAGAAAGAAGCATCACGAGAGCGGTGCGTTTTCAGGGAAAATTTTGGAAAAATTTTCCCTGAAAACCCACCGCCCTCCGCACCAAATCAAACTGATGGATTTTACAAAAAACGACCGCCAAATTAAGCACATCGCCATCGCCGGGAACATTGGCGCAGGCAAAACTACGCTCTGTGAAAAACTCGCCCGCCATTTCAACTGGCAATCGCACTTCGAAAGCGCTGACGACAATCCCTACCTCGCAGACTTCTACCACGACATGCAGCGGTGGTCGTTCAACCTGCAAATTTATTTTCTCAACCATCGCTACCAACAGGTGCTCAATATTTTGCAGGGCGACCACACGGTCATTCAAGACCGAACCATCTACGAAGACGCCTACATTTTTGCGCCCAACCTGCACGACATGGGCTTGATGACGACCCGGGATTTTCAGAATTATTTCAGCCTTTTTCAAACCATGTCCTCGCAAATTCAAGCGCCTGACTTGCTGATTTACCTGCGGGCGAGCATTCCCACGCTCGTGGCTCACATCCAATCGAGGGGCAGGGACTACGAAGGCAGCATGAGTCTCGACTATCTCAAGCGGCTGAACCAACGCTACGAGCAGTGGATTTCCGGCTACAGCGATGGCAAACTGTTGATTATCAATTCTGACGAGGTGGATTTTCAGAACAATGCCGAGGATTTGGGGAAGGTGGTGAACCAGGTTCATGCGGAGTTGCATGGGTTGTTTTAGATTGACGATTGCGGATTACATGATTGATGATTGTTGATGGAATGTCAGATGAAAAATGGCTGATGTGGGGCACATCAGCCATTTTTTCATCTGACATTCCATCAACAATCATCAATCATGTAATCCGCAATCGTCAATCAGGTTTTGCACTGAACAACCCTTAAAAAATCTATGTTTTACATTAAAACAAGCTGGAAAACCAAGACTAAATTTCCCCAAATCATGAGACCGCTGTTCGAATTAGCCATCATCGTCACGCTGCCATTTATGTTCTTCGGAGAAGATAAAACGACGGCAGTTTACAAGCCTTCCAAAGCGCAGTATTGCAATTCCCGTTTCGAGTTTTGTGTGAGTTACCCTGCCACTTTGTTGCCACATCAAAAGGTGTCCGACAACGACGACGGCGTCGTTTTGCGCACCAGCGACCAGATTGGCGAGGTCTCCGTGACCGGCTCGTACAACGTTTTGCAGTGGTCGCCGAAGGAGCTTTTTGATTTCACCATCGAACAGGACATGGAGGGGCAAAAAGGATTCACCTTGATTTCTTCCGACTTCAACAACAAGGATTACGAGAGCCGCTTCAAACTGAAAGGCAAGGAATTTTACCACAAAGCCTACTTCCACAAGGACTTTTACATCCTCGAAATCATCAGCGTTCCGGCAAGCGAGCCTGAATTGTTGACGAAATTGCAGGAAGAAGTGAGCGTCAATTTCCACATGTGATTGACGGGCTGAGGCATCCGATTCAAGCTCAAACTCCATTGAAAACCTCAAAAATCAAGCGCCATGACCACAAAAAGTACCATCCAAGAAGCCAACCATGGAACCGTCAAGTTGCCGTTCGTTGACTACTTTTTTATCGCTTGCCTCCTCTTCGCCATTTTCATGGGCACGGTCGCCTACACGGGCATGAAGGCAAACCAACTGCTGGAATGGAAAGACCTGGAATTGCGGGAAGCCCGTCAAATGCAGCATGAATTGGAGCGGCAGTACCGCCAGGCAGTCGGCGAGTTGGAAATCTTGCGAGCGGAATACGAAGCAATGGAAGCCCAGCGAGATGAGCAAAAAGCGAAAATCCGCACGCTCCTTGTGAAACAAGAACTGCCTTGAGCCAAACTGCTATTTGCCGCTTAACTGACAGTTGATTTTTTGCGCAAGTGAACATTCGGCTTTTTTTCCACCTTACTATTTCTGAATTCGCTTCTGACTTCCTTCCTAAACACATTTTCCGAAGAACATCATTTGAAAGATATACCGTGCAACACCCTGCGTGTCTGTCACGGCTCGATTAGCAAAACCAGCATTGTTTAACCATTTAAAAAACTTCAATCATGACAACCCAACCGAATTACGACCCGATGATGGTTGACCCGCCCAAAAGCAATCGCAGTCAATACGCAATTGCAGGCGTCATCGGCGCAGTACTACTCATTATCGTAGGCGTTCTGGCGTATTCCAACATGAAGAAAACTGACCAGTTGGAAACCGTCACCACCGAAAAGACAGAGTCTACGAACCTCCAAACCGAGCTTGACAACCAGTATCAATCTGCCATTGCCGAACTGGAAAGCCTCAAGAGCGATAACGATGAACTGAACAAGCTCATCGAAGCCCAAAAGGATGACCTGCAAAAGCAGAAGACTCGCATCACTGCGCTGATTAAAGAAGGCAAGCAACTTGACCAGGTTCGCCGGGAAATCGCCAGCATGAAAACGCAAGGCGAGCAGTACGTGGCTGAAATCGAAAAACTCAAAGCGGAAAACACGCAGTTGAGCGAAGCCAAAGTCAAGCTGACCAGCGAGCGGGACACGCTTTCGACGCACATCGAGCGCAGAACCAAGGAAATCGAAACTTTGACCGCTGAAAAAACCACACTGACCGCCGAGACGGAAGAACTGTCGAAATCCGTCAAAATCGGCTCCGTCGTTCAGGTACGGGATGTGCGAGTGGAAGGCTTGAAAGTCAGAAACAACGGCAAGACGGATGACAAGAAAAGGGCTAAAAAAGTGGATATGCTCAAGGTCTGTTTCACCACGATTGGCAACGACGTAGTTGCGCCGGGCGTGGAGCAGTTTCACGTGCGCATTCTGAACCCTGCAGGCGAAACGCTTTCCATCGAGAGCCTGGGTTCCGGCAAAATTGTGAATGAAAAGACCGGCGAGGAAACGCCTTTCACGCAATTCGCCGAGACGGAATATGCCAACGACGAGCAGAATCTTTGCCTGCTCTGGAATCCAGACATTTCTTTCTCCTCCGGCAAATACATCGTTGAGGTCTATAACAAAGGATTCCTGGCTGGAAAGGGCGACTTTGAATTGAAGTAATGGATTGAGTTGGGAGATTCGAGTTTTGAGTGGATGCCCCCTACCCCCTAACATCTCTCAAAACTCGACCCCTCAACTCAACTCGATAACGCGATATAAAGACTTAGTTTCGGATAGTTCAGGGAGCCGGGGCGACCATAAGTGTGTCGTTCCGGCTTTTTTTTGCCGTGCCGCCAAACTCCAGTTTGGCGGTGGACGCATTCGCCAAACTGGAGTTTGGCGACACTCAAATCAGATATCCGAACAGCGCATCATCCTTATTTATCTCCGTGAAATCAACCTGGCATCGCCTCAAATTTTCCAGCAGGCGCTGGTAATCTTTCCTGTTTTGAAGCTCGATGCCGACGAGGGCGGGAGCGGTTTCCTTGTTCGTTTTTTTCATGTACTCGAAGCGGGTGATGTCGTCGTTTGCGCCGAGCACCTCGTTCACGAACTCCTTCAAAGCGCCCGGTCGCTGGGCGAAAGCGATGAGAAAATAGTGCTTCAAGCCTTCAAATTGAAGCGAGCGTTCCTTGATTTCGGGCATTCGGTCAATGTCGTTGTTGCTGCCGCTGACGATGCAGACGACATTTTTTCCCACGATTTCCCGGCGGAAAACGTCGAGGGCAGCAATGGAAAGCGCCCCGGCAGGCTCGACGACGATGGCGTCTTCGTTGTACAATTTCAAAATCGTGGTGCAAACTTTCCCCTCCGGCACCAGCGCCATTTCATCCAAAACATCCTGGCAAATTGGGAAGGTCAGGTCGCCCACCCGCTTCACGGCAGCGCCGTCCACGAAGCGTTCGATGCTTGGCAAAACCACCGGCTCGCCTGCCCGCAGCGCCTCGCTCATCGAAGGAGCGCCTTCCGGCTCGACGCCAATCAGCTTGACTTGCGGGCGGTAAGTTTTTATACAAGTGCCTAATCCTGCGCTTAATCCGCCACCGCCGACCGGCATGAAAATGAAATCCACCAGCGGCAATTCATCCAAAATTTCCAGCCCGATGGTTCCCTGCCCTTCGATGATGCGGTGGTCATCGAAAGGAGGAATAAAAGTCCTGCCGTTTTCCAGGGTGAATG
>CAZHLB010000259.1:0-8742 GCA_964533005.1 uncultured Saprospiraceae bacterium | reverse complement strand
TTCCGGCGGCAATTATTTTGTCGGCGTGGGCATTGACAACACCGCTTCGGGCATCCGTTCATTTGTCGGCGGCGGCTTCTACAACACCGCTTCGGGCAGCTTTTCTTTTGTCGGCGGCGGCGGGAACAACAATGCTTCGGGCGGCTATTCTTTTGTCGGCGGCGGCATTGACAACACCGCTTCGGGCAGCAATTCCTTTGTCGGCGGCGGCGAGGACAACATTGCTTCGGGTGCCTTTTCCTTTGTTGGTGGCGGTTTTCTAAACTCCGCTTCGGGCTTCAATTCCTTTGTTGGCGGCGGCTTCGGTGCGTTTGCAAAATCCTATTCCGAAGCCGTTTTCGGCACTTTCAACACCGACTATACCCCAGTTTCCACCAGCGACTTCAACGCCGCCGACCGCCTCTTTGTCATCGGCAATGGCACTTCTTCCGGTACCCGCTCCAATGCCGTGACGGTGTTGAAGGGCGGCAACGTGGGTATCGGCACCACCTCACCCAATGAAAAACTCCATGTGGATGGCAACTTTCGCCTCGTTGATAGTACCATTTACTTTCATGGAGGAACGGACAAAAATCATGGACTGGGGTGGTTTGGGACCGGTAAATTGTTTGAAGGTGAAGCGATTGACGGTCCGGCATTGTTTGGTTTTTCGGGAGGCGTGCTGGGTACCAGTTCGAATGGAGGAGCCGATAAGAATATTGTGCTTTCCTGGAAGTCCAGTGGCAGGGTCGGCATCGGCCGCAATCCTGTAACTAATCTACTCGAAGTGGAAGGCAACGCCTCCAAGTCCTCCGCCGGCGACTGGCTCGCCAACTCCGACGCCCGCCTGAAAAAGAACATCCAGCCGCTCAATTCGCAGCTCATGCTGCAAAGCCTGCTCGCCCTGCGGGGCGTCACCTACGAATGGAACGACGACAAGACTGGCTCGAAGCGCCCCGAAGGCATCCAGTACGGCTTCACGGCGCAGAACATCCAAGCCGTTTTCCCCACGCTGGTGGAGGAGGACAAATTGGGCTTCCTGCAAACTGCCTACGGCACCTATGATGCGATGACGGTGGAGGCGATACGGGCGCTGAATGAGAAGATTGAAGCGCAGCAGGCAGAAATTGACAGGCTGAAAAAAGTGGAAATTGAAAACGCCGCCCTAAAATCTCAACTCGACAAAATCACCGCCGCCCTCGCCGGGGCGGGCATTGCGGTGGAAAAATAAAAGCTGCCGCTCCCGTCCCGATGGCAATCGGAACAGGGACTTGCGTTGGAAAAATAGCCTTCCAAAAAGAAGCGGAAACAGGTAGTGGGCAACCGGAAACTGAAATTTAGCTTTGGGCATCCATTCACCTCTAAATTTCAAATGATGAAAGCAACCAACTTCTTTCCGCTTCTTTTTTGCCTGTTGGCAACCTCCCTCTTCTCCCAATCCAACATCAACCAAACCCTCAGCGTCAACAGCACCGGCGCAGCCGCCGACGCCAGCGCCCAACTCGACGTGAGCGCCACCGACAAAGGTATGCTCGTTCCCCGCATGACGACGGCGCAGCGCACGGCGATTGCCTCACCCGCTACCGGCTTGCTCGTGTTCGACACGACGACGGGCGGCTTTTGGGTTTATACCGGCTCGGCTTGGCGGGCATTATCTGCCATCCTGGTGGATGCCGACGGCGACACCAAAATACAGGTGGAAGAAAGCGCCGACGAAGACATCATCCGCTTCGACCTCGCAGGCACGGAGCACATGTCGTTGCGCAAAAACGCCAGCGGGTATGCCCGGTTGGACTTATCGAATGCGTTCTTCAACACGTTTGTCGGAGAAGGTGCGGGTACCGCCAATATGACCGGACAATTCAATACTGCCCTGGGAAAAGATGCGCTTGTTGCAAACACCACCGGCAACGCCAACGCCGCATTTGGCTACATTGCACTTGCTGCCAACACCACCGGTATTCAGAATACCGCCATCGGAACAAGTGCGCTTACTGCGAACACCACCGGCGGAAGCAATGCTGCCATCGGTTCAGGGGCGCTAACTTCGAACACCGCAGGCTTAAACAATACTGCCAGTGGAACATTTGCGCTTCGTCTTAATACCACCGGCAACGGCAATACCGCCCATGGAGTGGAAGCGCTTAATTCCAATACCAACGGCACTGCCAACGCCGCCCTGGGGCGGTTTGCGCTTTTTGCAAACACCAGCGGCGCCTCCAACACCGGGCTTGGGTTCAATGCGCTGGCTACCAATACGACCGGCAGCAACAACACCGCTTTGGGCAGAGACGCAGACGTATCGTCGAACAACCTCACCAACGCCACCGCCATCGGCTACAACGCCAAAGTGAATTGCAGCGAGTGCCTGGTGTTGGGCGGCACGGGGTCAGACTCGGTCAACGTCGGCATCGGCACTGCGACACCTGCTTATCCCCTGCACCTGAAAGTAGTCGGAAATGGATTTACGCAAACGGCGGGAAGTATTGAATTAGGCACTTTTGCCGACCCGGATTATGCGCCTGCGGGCGGCTGGTTTGGCACCTTGAGCGACCACCCCCTGCACTTTTTCACGTTCAATTCCGCTGCCCCGCAAATGACGCTGACTCAAAACGGCGACCTCGGCATCGGCACCAGCACCATCCCGGCGAGCATCAAACTCCAGGTGCAAGGCAACATTGGAATGCCCAGCGGCAACTCCGTCTATGTGGGCGGCGTGACCAACTCCGGGGCTGACGGCTTGCGGATGCATCAGGCTGCCGGCGGCAGCTACATTGACCACAAAGGCGCAGGTGATTTGCTCTTTCGGGCGGACAATGTGAATGGAGCAACTCCCAGAATGACCATCCAAAACGGTGGCAACGTGGGTATCGGTCGCAACCCCGTCACCAACATCCTCGAAGTGGAAGGCGATGCCTCCAAATCTTCCGCAGGCGACTGGCTCGCCAACTCCGACGCCCGCCTGAAAAAGAACATCCAGCCCCTCAACTCGCAACTGATGTTGCAAAGCCTGCTCGCCCTGCAAGGCATCGCCTACGAATGGAACGACAACCAGACTGGCTCGAAAAGACCTGAAGGAATCCAGTACGGTTTCACGGCGCAGAACATCCGGGAGGTGTTCCCCACGCTGGTGGAGGAGGATAAATTGGGCTTCCTGCAAACTGCCTACGGCACGTATGATGCGATGACGGTGGAAGCAATCCGGGCGCTGGATTTGCAAATTGAGCAATTGAAAATAGAGAATGTAGAATTGAGAATGGAAAACGCTACGTTCAAATCGAGGTTGGAAACGCAGACTTCCCAACTCGACAAAATCACCGCCGCCCTCGCCGGGGCGGGCATTGCGGTGGAAAAATAACTTACGCACCACCCCCTTTTAGGGGTTGGGGGTGGTGCGGCGGTAGATTAAAACAGTCGCTAAAATTTTCTCACCGATGAAAGATTTGTCAGACTGCCTGATAGAAATGTAAGACGCCATGCAATCTGCGTCAGAGCGGGGAAAACGAAGGGATTGCACTTTTAAACCGCAAATTATTTGACACGCCGCCTCTCGCTACCCAAGTCCTCGTAGCAAAACACAAAATCACAAGCTTGGAATATTTGCCCAGCCGGTTGAAGCCAACCGGGGTGGCAATCTTTTTCACTATCTCAACCCTTTTGCCATGAAACCATCTATCTGCTTTTTTGCCATCGTCACCCTGTTTTCAGCCATTCTCGCCGCGCAAGTTCCCGCATTGCCACGCCCAAATCCAACAGTTGTGCCCTTCGGCAGCGTCGCCGGGTTGGTGCTTATCAAAGCTGAAACAGACGAGCAACGTGGCTTTTTCATCCTCGACACAGGAACCCCCGGCTTGGTGCTGAACTGCCGAATCTTCAAAGGCGAACCCTCCGGCGAGATTTTTTATGGCATCCACGAAGCCGGAATGGAAGTGCAGACCAAACTTGTCCGCCTGAGCATCGGCAGTTTTCAAAAAGAAGAAGAAGCCAAAATCACTGATTTCACGGCGATAGAAACACACACCGGGATGCCGGTTTTGGGCGCCATTGGCAACGGTGTTTTTGAAGATTGCGAAATCGTCTTCGACTACGTCTTCATGGAGTTGACCATTTATGATTTGGACAAAAACGGAAATCCCACCCACCCACGCCCATTGCACGAGCCGCCGCTGGAAGTCTTGCCCTTTCAACTAAAAGGCAGCATGCCTTCGGTGGAAATACGTGCGGGCGGGCAAGTCTTGCGCATGGGCTTGGACAGTGGAGCAGGGGTGAACGTGCTGGACAAAAAAATGGAAACAAGCCTGACTTCCTGCCTGCAAATGTCAGGCGAAAAAGAGCTGGCGGGCTTTGGAACCCAGACCCGCAAGGCAACGCTGGCGCAACTTCATGCCGTTCAAATTGGCAAAATTCAGTGCCTTCCGATGCAAACCTTCTTGGTTTCCTTGAAAAACCTGAATCGTGATTTGCCGGGCGCTCATCTCGACGGCATCCTCGGCTACGAATTCTTGAGCAAATACCGGGTGGCAATTAATTTTTGGAAGCAGGAAGTCTATATCTGGGACTCGAAGCACGTGCAGGAGCAATTTGCTATGCAAGGGAAAGTCAAATCAGATTGATGATAACTCGACGGCGGCAGGGTTTGAAACCCTGCCGCCGTTTTGCATTTCATAAAACTGAAACCCGTAAAAACCCACCTCGCCAAAACGCAGCACCGGCGCACCTTTTCGCTTAAAAATGAGACGATTGGAAACCAAACTTCCGCCAAATCTTAGGGCAAACCAGGCAAAGCCGCTTTCCATATTTGCCTTGCCAATTCAACTTGAACTATCGTGACCAGCAGCCTAACCAACCGAATTTTTGAAGTCTAATCTGCCGGGGGCGAAAGCTGCTTGTGAACCACATCGTTTGCAAAAAAGCCCGTCCCGATTGCTTGGGACGGGCTTTTCTTTTTGGTTGATAAAGGTTGATGGGGTTAATGAGGTTGATATCAACCTCATTAACCCCATCAACCTTTATCAACCTTTTTCAAAATATGCTCAACCATTTCAGCCGCCACCTCACCCAAAACCCCGACCAACCCGGCGCTCCCGCCATGCTCTACGCCATCGGCTTGACCGAAACCGACCTCGAAAAAGCCCAGGTCGGCATCGTCAGCATGGGCTACGACGGCAACCCCTGCAACATGCACCTCAACGACCTGGCGCAGCAGGTGAAAACCAGCGTCTGGCAAAACGACCTCGTCGGCTTGATTTTCAACACCATCGGCGTCAGCGACGGCATGAGCATGGGCACGGACGGGATGCGCTACTCGCTGGTCAGCCGGGACGTCATTGCCGACAGCATCGAAACCGTTTGCGGAGCGCAGCACTACGACGCAATCATTGCCCTGCCCGGTTGCGACAAAAACATGCCGGGGGCAATCATGGCAATGGGTCGGCTGAACCGTCCTTCGCTCGTAGTTTATGGCGGAACGATTGCGCCGGGGCACTGGCAAGGACAAGACCTGAACATCGTTTCCGCCTTCGAGGCATTGGGTCAAAAAATCGCCGGGCAACTTTCCGAGGCTGATTTTCAAGGGATTGTGCGGCATTCCTGCCCCGGTGCGGGCGCTTGCGGCGGAATGTACACGGCGAATACCATGTCAAGCGCCATCGAGGCTTTGGGGATGAGTTTGCCGTTTTCGGCGAGCAATCCGGCATTGAGCGAAGCGAAAACAAAGGAGTGCGCCGAGGCGGGTCGAGCCATCCGGCTTTTGATGGAAAAAAACATCACACCTACCCAAATCATGACCCGGCAGGCTTTTGAAAATGCCATCGCCGTCGTCATCGCCCTCGGCGGTTCGACCAATGCGGTGCTGCATTTGATTGCGATGGCAAAGTCGGTGGACGTGCCGCTGACGCAGGATGATTTTCAAAAAATCGGCAACAACATCCCGATGCTCGCCGACCTCAAACCGAGCGGCAAATACCTGATGGAAGACCTGCACAACATCGGCGGCGTGCCTGCGGTGATGAAATATTTGCTCGAAAAAGGCTTCCTGCACGGCGATTGCCTGACCGTCACCGGCAAGACCGTCGCTGAAAATCTCGCCGACGTGCCGGATTTGGATTTCGCTTCGCAAAAAATCATCCTGCCCGTCGAGTCGCCCATCAAAGCCACCAGCCACCTGCAAATTCTCTACGGAAACCTCGCCCCCGGCGGCAGCGTCGCCAAAATCACCGGCAAGGAAGGCGAGCGTTTCAGTGGTACGGCGAGAGTTTTCGACGGCGAAAAAAACTTGCTCGAAGGCATCGCCAGCGGCAGGGTTCATGCGGGCGACGTGGTCGTGATTCGCTACGTGGGCCCCAGAGGCGCACCCGGAATGCCGGAAATGTTGCGACCCACCGGGGCGCTCATCGGCGCAGGTTTGGGCAAAACGGTGGCGCTCATCACCGACGGAAGATTCAGCGGCGGCACACACGGTTTCGTGGTCGGGCACATCACGCCGGAGGCTTTCGACGGCGGCTTGCTGGCGCTGGTGGAGGACGACGACGTGATTGAAATTGATGCGGTGGAAAACAAACTGACCCTGCACGTGGACGAAGCGACCCTCGAAACCCGCCGCCAGCGTTGGTCGCAACCACCGCTGAAAGCCACGAAAGGGATGCTGTTCAAATATGCCCGGCAGGTGAAAACGGCGGCGGAAGGCTGCGTCACGGATGAAGTTTGAATTAGGATTTGTGGGATGGAAAAGGATGTGAAGGATTGGGACGGGATGTCCCGTCCCAATCCTTAATATCCTTTTTCATCCTTCATATCCTAATTCAAAAAATGCAAGCAATGCAAACGGCTTATTTAACTCGTCAAAACACGCTCAACGGAGCCGCAAAAACGGAAACCCTCTCCGGCTCCGAAATCGTCATCCGCAGCCTGCTTGCCGAAGGCATCAAGACGGTTTTTGGCTACCCAGGCGGCGCCATCATGCCGATTTACGATGCGCTCTACGACTACAACGACCGCCTCGAACACATCCTCGTGCGCCACGAACAAGGCGCAATTCATGCGGCGCAAGGCTTCGCCAGGGTCTCCGGCAAGGTCGGCGTCGTGTTCGCAACGAGCGGGCCCGGCGCAACGAATTTGGTCACCGGACTCGCCGACGCTTTGATTGACAGCACCCCCGTCGTCTGCATCACCGGGCAAGTTTTTGCGCACCTGCTCGGCAGCGACGCCTTCCAGGAATGCGACGTCATCAACATCACGATGCCCGTCACGAAGTGGAATTTCCAGGTGACCGAAGCCTCTGAAATTGCACCGGCGCTGGCGAAGGCTTTTTTCATCGCAAAAAGCGGCAGACCGGGCCCCGTCGTGGTGGACATCACCAAAAATGCGCAGTTGCAAAAGATTGATTTTGAAGGTTGTGCGCCTTGTCGCCACTTGCGCAGCTACCGCCCGAAGCCAATCGTCCGCAAGTCGTACGTGGAGCAAGCGGCAGCGCTCATCAATGCCGCCGAGCGACCTTTCGTGCTGTTCGGGCAGGGCGTGATTTTGGGAAATGCCGAGGCGGAATTTCGTGCTTTCATTGAAAAAGCAGGCATCCCCGCCGCCTGGACGCTGCTCGGTTTGAGCGCCTTACCCACCAGCCACCCGCTCAACGTGGGCATGTTGGGCATGCACGGCAACTACGGTCCCAACGTCCTGACCAACGAATGCGACGTGCTCATCGCCATCGGAATGCGCTTCGACGACCGGGTCACCGGCAGGCTCGACCGCTACGCCCGCCAAGCCAAAATCATCCACCTCGACATTGACCCGGCAGAGATTGACAAAAACATAAAAGCGCACGTCCCCGTCTGGGGCGACTGCAAGGAAACCTTGCCGATGCTGACCGATTTGGTGGAAAAAAAGACCCGCTCCGCCTGGCTCGACCGCTTCCGGGAATTTCAAAAAGAGGAGGATGCGCAGGTGATTTTTGACGAGCTAAACCCACCCGCTTCGGCGGAACTGACGATGGGCGAAGTGATGAAATTTTTGAACGAACTGACTGACGGAGAGGCAATTATCGTCACCGACGTCGGTCAGCACCAAATGGTCGCCAGCCGCTACGCCCGTTTCAACCGCAGCCGCAGCAACGTGACGAGCGGCGGTTTGGGCACGATGGGTTTTGCCTTGCCCGCCGCCATCGGCGCAAAATTCGGAGCGCCGGAGCGGACGGTCGTCGGCATCGCCGGGGACGGCGGCATCCAGATGACCATCCAGGAATTGGGGGTCATCATGCAGTACCAGGTGGGCGTGAAAATCATCATTTTGAACAACCGTTTTTTGGGCATGGTCAGGCAGTGGCAGGAGCTTTTTTTGGAGCGGCGCTACTCGTTTACCGAAATGCAGAACCCTGATTTTGTGGGGATTGCGAAGGCGTATGGCATTGCAGGCGCTTCTGTTTCTGAGCGACAGGATTTGAGAAATGCTTTGAAAACCATGCTCGAACATCCTGGCAGTTACTTGCTGGAAGTGATGGTTGGGAAGGAAAATAACGTGTTTCCGATGGTGCCTCAGGGGTGCGGAGTAGCTGAAATCAGATTGAAATAGCAAGTGGAACTCTTAGGCACTCTGCGTCGCTGGCTGAGTCGCTTTTGTCATCCGCCGAAGAGGAACCGTCCACGTCTGGCTGCGTCTGGTTGAGTCGCTTTTGTCATCCTCGAAGAGGAACCGTCCACGTCTGGCACGTCTGACTGAGTCGCCTTTGTCATCCTCGAAGCGGAACCGTCCACGTCTGGCTGAGTAGCCTTT
>CAZHLB010000258.1:0-8768 GCA_964533005.1 uncultured Saprospiraceae bacterium | reverse complement strand
TTGCTTTTGATCCCGTTTTCCCCCGGGCGGGGCTTTAAAACCCCTCATTCCGCACCCTAATGGGGGGGTTAAAAACCCCCGCCACTCGAAAACCGGAACCAATCGAAAGTGTCGAATAAAACAGCAGAACCACCTCTCTCTCTGACCTTTCTACTCGCCCAACATTTCCAGCAACCACTCCCGCTCCGTCAGCCGCTCCACCGTCCCGATTTCCGAGCGCAGCGAAGAGCGTTCCTTTCGGTCGAGCGGGTTCATTTCCACCAAAGCCTGCGTGAAGCGGATGATGTTCAGGTAATTTTCCTTGTGGTAGCCAATGCTTCGCTGGCGGCGGAGGTAGTTTTTCATGTTTCGCAAGTGAGCTTCCAGCACCTCGTGCTCGTCGGTTTCGAAGTAGATTTTCAGTTGCAGGGTCTTGGCTATCAGGTTGTTAATCATGTCTTTGTAGTCGCTGCACTGGAGGTGGAGCAAGGCTTCCCGGTAGTTTTTTTTGGCAAATTCGAGGCGGGCGAGGTTGAGCGAGGCGGTCACCGAGCGATGCTCCCGTTCCAGCCGGTTTTTGTTTTCCCGGATGAAATTTTCCACCCAATCCACCTCGCCCAGCCGCAGGGCAATGGCGGCAATGTTGTTGAAAGCGAAGCGGCTCAAGACGCCATTTTCCAGCAGCAAACCAGCGGCGAGGGCGCTTTTGTACAAGTCCAAAACCGGGCGGTCGTACTCCTTGCGGCTGGCGTTGATTTGACGGATGCCAAAATTGATGGCAAGCAGAAACAGGTTGCGGCGCTCCTCCTCCGGCAGGCGCTCGCCGAAGTCGAAAAGCAGTTTTTGGAAGCGTTGAAAATGGGGTGATTGGTGATTGGTGATTGGTGATTGGGCGGGGGCTGCGGCTTCTGTCAAGGTCAGGTAACAGTGAAAATAGAGCGTAATGGCAGGCTCATCGAGCAACGCCGGATGCATTTCAACCCAGGTCAAAATTTGCGGCAGCAAGCCAAATTCATACTCCGTTTTGAAAACCGCCTGGTGCGACAGCGACAGGCAAGCGTGGCGCAACTTCCTGGCAATGAACGTCTTGTCGAGCACGTCCGAAACCTCTTGCAAGTTGAAAGCCTCCGTCCGCTTGCCCGCTGACAGGTGGCGGTAACTCTCCCACTCGATGCGAAACTGGTCTTCAAAAAAGTCGGCGGGACGCTGCGCCTGCTGCTCCTGCGCCCGGCGCAAGGCTTCGAGCGTGCGCTGAAAATGTTTGGGCAGACTGCGCTTGCGGTAGGCTTGCGCCAGGTGCGTTTTTTCCAAAACCGGGCTGGCATAGACTTCCTGCAATGCCAAAAATTCCTCCGTCAATTTGAAAAGTTGGGAGAGGGTGAGCCGCCATTTTTGGTCGTCGAAAGGCTTGGCGGGGAAGGCGGCGGCGAAGGCTGATTTGGCGTCGGGCGTTTCGCTGCGCAGGCGGGCTTCGGTCAAAAAATCGAGCAGGGGGGAGAGTTGTTGTCTGCCGTTGAAGTAAGGCGAGGCGACGAATTTTTTCAATTGGCGTAGCTCGGCGGTGGTGAACGTTTGGAAGAGGTCGTGGAAGAGAGTGGATTCCATTGCCTGTTGAAAAACTATTTCAATTCAATGGTTTGCTTCGGCAAAGAGACGCAAAACTCTTTTTCCTCAAGAAAATCAAGCCCAAGCAGCCCATTGTAGCCGGAAAAGATGCCGTGCGCCAAAAAATCGAAAACCTGGATTTGGAAATTTTTCCGGAAGATGCCCAGAGAGGTAAATTCCTGAATTTCAAACACTTCGGTTTGGATGATACCGTTTGCCGTCTCGATTTCAACCGTTCCGATATTGTCCATCAACGTGTAGCCACACATGTAGAGCGCATTGCTGTCAATCGTCGTGTGCGTTGCGCCCGTGTCAAAAGCCATCTTTAATTCAAATTTGTCGTCGAGTGTCACGCTGACAATCAACAAGCCTTCCGTTTCGTCTCGTTGGAATGGATATTTCATCTCTGGATGCGGTTGAAGATGCCCGTAATTTTCCTGGACGACTTCAGCTTGCCCGTATAAACCAGGGTAATTTTCTGGTAATCAGCCGTTTTGTCTTTTCCCAAATAGCAAACCTCTTTTTGGTCTGGGCTATGATAAATCGGAATGCCCGCAAGCACCGTCAGTTTGCTGTCGTCGAAAACGGGATTGCCCAACAACACCCATTGGTCGGGGAATTTTGACTTGATTTCCGGAAGGCTGAGTAATTTTTCCATGCTCGTATTTTTTTGCTCAACACAAAGGTAAAGCAAAAGGTTGTGGCTGTTTCGCAAAGGACATAACCACTTTAAATCCTTGATAGTCAATTTCTAATTTTAGAAAAAGCGAGTAAAGCCGATTACAATCCCCTTTTTTTGTTTTTGCCCCAAAGCCCGCCAAGTTGAATTTTTGTACCGTTAAAAATCCCGAACAACTGCTTTTCAAAATCCAAGTGCAATGAAAAAAACGATGACCCTTTTTTTGGCGCTCCTGGCGGGGGCAGGATTGGCGGCGCAACCTTGCAGCACGTTTGCGGGGAACGGCGCTGGCGTTGACACGCTCACGCCCTGCTTTTCCGACAGCTTTTTTGTAGCCCCATTTGCAGGCGGCGAAATTTTGGACAGCAACGATGTCTTGATTTTTGTCGTCCACGATGGCACGCCGAGCCAATTGGGGAATATTCTGTCTTCCAGCGACGACCCTGGTTTTTTGCTTCATTATCCTGGTTTGCAAATAGGCGTGGCTTACCAAGTTGCCGCAGTTGCAGGGGATTCTATTCAAACTGACGTGGTGGATTTGAGCGACTCTTGCCTGTCGGTTGTCAGTCTGGCAACCGTGATTTTTCTCGCTTCACCAACCATCAGCTTTCCCCTGCCAATGAAAATTCCATGCGATGGAAGCCCGCTTATATTACAAGCAGAAGTAAGCGGTGGAGCGGAGCCCTTTTATAATTATACGTGGACAAACACCAGCGGGTGGGTTTTCTTCGGGGAGACCCCTACCATTAATTCGGCTGATTTTTATTGTCTACAGGTAGAAGACTTAAATGGTTGTACAACAGGTGATTGTGAATTCATTAAGCAAGGAATTGCGCCAGTTTTTAGCATTTACCCGGTTGCGCTGCCATGTGGCGGCGGCACTGCCAACTTACAGGGCGAGTTGATAAATGACTTTCCAACCAATGTCTTCGAATGGGCAACCACCAACGGAAATATCGTGGCAGGTACAGATTCGGTCATCGTCGAGGTTGACCAACCGGGCGAATATTGTCTGACCGTGACTGATACGGAAGCGGCAGGCTGCTCGACGACGCAATGTGGAGAGGTATTCGACAAGCTAACTGTCCAGCTTTCCCAACTGACGCAAGCTTGTCAAGAAGGGAATGCCATTTTTGAAATAAAAGCCATCTCTTCCGATGTCAGCGGCAACATATTTCTGCTCCATTCTGACAATTTTCCCTTTCCTCAGCAGCTTTCCCTCGCCCCCATCCATATCAATTACATCCCACTTTTTAAGGATTCCATCATTCGTGTTTGGGCAGAAAGCTCAACCGGATGCGTAAGCGACACGGTGAAATACTTGCCTGAAGTAGCCAGCATTTCTGTGAATTTTTCCCTTGAAAATCCCAATTGCGAAAATGCTTTCATCCAAGCAATCGCTTCTGGAGGCAGCGGCACTTCGACCTATTTTTATACCTGGCACAACTTTGAGATTGGCAACCAAATCTCAACAGATACTGGAGGTTGGTTTATTGTTTATGTGGCTGAAGGCACCGACGGAATTCCAGACCAGCACAATTGCAAGGCTTCCGACTCAATTTATGTTGCCTTGGATTTTATCGGCGATTGTGCCTATCTGGAAGGAAAACTCCAAATTGACCTCCTCGACAACTGCCAACCCGACCCCAACGAGTCGCCCCTCACCCACTGGCTCATCATCGCCGAAGGGCTTGACACGTTTTATGCCATGACCGATTCGGCTGGTTTTTATTCCATGCCCGTTGACCCCGGCAGCTATGTCGTGCGGGTCGTGCCCCCCAATCTGCTTTGGTTTCCTTGCCAAAACGACCTGCCTGTTTCCGTGCCTGACCCTGGGCAAGGTGCCGTCGCAGATTTTATCCTACAAAAACTGTTCGGCTGCCCATCGCTCGCAGTTGACATCAGCACGCCCCAACTGCGCCGGTGCAATTCCAATAACTTTTACTACATCAGCTATTGCAACGAAGGCACGGAGGACGCTGCCGATGCCTATGTCGAGGTCGCTTTCGATGATTTTTTGACCCTGACTAATGCTCAACTGCCTTTTCAAAATCTTGGAAACAACACCTTCCGCTTCGACTTGGGCGACGTGCCAGTGGGCGATTGCGGCAGCTTTTGGACGCAAGTGGCGGTCAGTTGCGACGCCGTTTTGGGGCAAACGCATTGCACCGAGGCACACATTTTTCCCGACACCATCTGCACCCCCTGGGTGCCAGCCTGGTCGGGCGCAACGCTGGAAGTCACTTCCGAATGCACTGATTCCGTGCGCTTTATCATCCAAAACACCGGCACGTCGGGCATGGCTGCGCCGCTCGAATATGTCGTGATTGAAGACGCCGTGATGTACTTGGAAGGCACTGCCAACCCGCTTCCCGCAGGCGGCACGATGGAAATCGCCCTGCCCGCCAACGGCTCGACGTGGCGGCTGGAAATTCAACAGGAAGACCTGCATCCGTTCTTGCCGGAGGAGGAATTTTTGGCGATGGAAGGTTGCGGCGTGAACGGCAGCGGCAGTTTCAGCATGGGCTTCGTCAATCAATTTCCGCAAAGCGACCCGCAGCCCTGGCTCGACGTGGATTGTACGGAAAACATCGGCAGCTACGACCCGAACGACAAACAAGGCTTCCCGACGGGCTACGCCAACGAGCATTTTATCGAGCCAAGCACGGACATCGAGTACCTCGTCCGCTTCCAAAACACTGGCACCGACACGGCTTTCCAGGTCGTGATTCGGGACACGCTTTCTCCAAATCTCGACCCTGCGAGCGTCCGAGCTGGCGCTGCGAGCCATGCCTACGAGTTTGAAATTTACGGCACGGGCATCTTGAAATTCACCTTCCCAAACATCCTTCTGCCCGACAGCGCCGCCAACGAGCCTGCCTCGCACGGCTTTGTCGGCTACCGGGTTTCGCAGCGTTTCGGCTTGCCGGAAAACACGGTGATTGAAAACCGGGCGGGCATCTATTTCGACTTCAACGAGCCGGTGCTGACGAACACGACCTGGCACACGGTCGGGGAAAATTTTGTGGTGAGTGGCTTGCGGTCGGTGTTTGCCGGGGTGGAAATCAGCGTTGCTCCGAACCCGGTGAGCGGGTCGGCGAAGGTGGAATTGAAAGGTTTGGAGGCGGGGAAGGCTTTGACTTTCAGCGTGTTGGATGTGGCGGGGAGCGTGGTTCGGATGGAGGAATTTGCTGCGCCGGGGTTTGAATTTGAGAGGAAGGAATTGGCGGCGGGGATGTATTTTTTCAAAATCGAGGTGGCGGGGAGGTTGGTTGGTTTGGGGAAAATGGTTTTGCGGTAGCCAAAAGCTGACAGGTTGAAATCAGACTGGCGGCTGAAAATTTTCAATTTTTTCAGCCGCCAGTCTGATTTCAACCTGTCAGCTTTTTGGTCATTTTGTCAAAATCTTGCCGCTGGCTTCCCACTTTCCATCCACCGCCAGCCGGTAAAAATAGAGGCCTTGCGGCAGGCCGCTTCGCTGGATTTCAAAAGCAGGGGCAGTAAATTCATCCCCCAAAACCAGCCTGCCGAGTGCATCGAACAACTGCAAACGAACCACATCTCCAGGCTCCTCCTGCACTTCAAAACGGATGTATTCTGAAAATGGATTTGGAAAAACCAGCACCGCCGGGTGCTTGCTTTCCGGGTCGAAAGGGATTTCACTTTTATCGTCCACCGTCAATTTCGCCACGTTGGTAATCACCGCTGCATTGAAATCGAAATAAATCGCCGCCGAATTTTTCAGCGCCGAGCCGATGGGCAAATCTGCTTTTTGCCCGATGCTGAACTGCACGAAGCCGTGCGAGGCAGATTCGTTCACATTGCTGTCGGGCAGCAGGATGTTTTTAAACTCGAACCGCAAGATGCCTTCGCCGGAAATTTCCCAAGTATAGGAATGGCTGCTGGCGCCAGGTCGGAAAGTCGCCGGGTCGAGCAGCGGCGAAAGCGTGTCCCGAATGACGACGTTGAAAGCGGTATCCGTGCCGGTATTTTGAAAACGGACGAGGTATTCGATGGCTTGATTGGGCAAAACGGTCTCCAGCCCCATGCGCCCGCCGACCAACGCCCGCTTGTCGTTGGGGTCGAATGCGCCCTGGTTGGGCTGGCAATGGCGGGTTTGAAAGGCAGCGTCCACGTCGGGCAGGCAGAGCGTGTCGGGAAACAAGTGCATCGTCGTGCAATGCTCCGTACCGAGCGGCACGTCACAGGAAACTTTGACCCAAAGTTTGAAATTGCCGCACTCGCCCGGCTCGATGTTGCCCAACGAAAAAGTATAGACGTCGCCGCTTTGGGAAAGCAAGGGCGCTTCCGCTTCGAGAAATTCCAGGTGCTCGTCCAGTACGATTTCAACGGTGGCATTTTCGGCGGCGACCGTGCCGTGATTGCACCAGGCGACCGAGTAGGTGCTTTCAAAACAGCGCCTCAAAAATGAGGTGGAAAGGCTGGCGGTCAGGTATGGGCAATCGGCCAGTTTGCGAAGCTGGAAATCCAAAGTAGCCGTGTCGAAGCTGGCGAGCGAGGCATTTTTCGAGCCGCCGCAAACTTCCCAGTAAACTGAAGGCGGCAGGACTTCCACCGTGAAAGCGCCGCTGTCGGCGGAGATGGCGTAGCTGCCGCTGTCGGCGGTTTTGTCGTAAAAAGGTTTGTCGCTGGTTGCTCGCACGAGCAGGTTTGGGAAGGCGGCTTCGGCAGGGTCGTCCTGGCAATCGGCTTGCGGGTCGAGGCGCACCGAGCCTTGAAGAGCGTTGGTGTAAAGCAGCCCTCCCGCATCTAATTTCACCAAATACACGTCTCGATTTGCGCCCAATGTCTCATTGGAATGCCCCGAAATGGCAAAGCCGCCCTCCGAAGTTTGAATGACCCGATTGCCGAATTCGCCATCATCATCGCCGTAAGTTTCCGACCAAATCACTTGCAGGTTGGCGTCTAATTTGGCTGCCAGCAAATCGCTGTTCATGCCGCCGGTGAGCAAGTAGGCATCGTTTCCTGCCTGAATCATGTCCACCATACTGGCATTGGAACCAAAAACCGAGAGGATTTGCGACGAAAGCTCCTCGCCGTTTTCATCAATTTTCACCAACATAGGTTGAAGCCCGCCAAAGCCAGTCGTGCCAGAGAGCCAGTAGCCCCCGTCGAGGGCAGGGGTGATGCTTTGTCCGAAATCATAGATGTCTGTCCCGTAAAATTTGCTCCATTGCAGACTGCCTGCGGCGCTCACTTTGGCGGCGAAATAATCGGTGAAAGGGCCATTGTATCCGCTGCCCGCCACCACGAAACCGCCGTCGGATGCCCATGCCAATCCTTTGATAGACAGGTCATCGGGGTTGTCGAAAGTGACCCACCAAAGCTGGTTGCCATTGTCGGCATCCACTTTCCGAAGAAGCCCATCGGGGAAAACACTTCCGCAAAGCAGCAAATCGCCATCCGGGGCGAAAAACAGGCGGACGCCTTGTCCCCACTCGGTTTTTCGCCAAAGTTCATTGCCCTGCTCGTCCAGGCGCAGCAAGTGTGTGTGCGTTGAGTAGGTATTGGCAAGCACGTAGAAACCTTTGTCGGAATGATTCAGCACATCCATGGCTACCATGCCTCCGCTGGAGCCGAATTTTCGTTGCCATTGCAGGAAACCGTCGGCGTCAGTTTTGATAACCCAAAGACTATCGTAAGGGAGGTCGCCGGTGGAAGCGGCAATTATGAAACCGCCGTCGGGCGTTTGTGCCAGCGCAATGCCGGATTCATCGCCGCCGTCGTCGAAGTGCCTTTCCCAGCCTTGTCCGTGCAGAAATTGAAAAATGAAAAGGGAAGAAAAAAGGAGAAATGCTCTCATGTTAGGTGAATTTAGAGGATGAAGGAATAGCTCAAAAGTAGCCGGAAAGACAGCGGCGGCGGGAGGTTTCGTTGGGGAAAAACGGTCGGACAACAGGCAAAATCCGTCTTGGCAAAGTGGCTCGTTAAAAATTAAATAACCAAGCCGCCAGCCGCCAAGCCACAAATACCGTGAAAGCCAGCATCAACACGAGCGCCAGCACCACCGCCAAAACAATCGGCAAGGCGCTCCCGCCATGTTTCCCTTCGTGATAATGCTCCCGGAGCAAGCGGTAATTTCTGCGGTTCGCCTTGAAACCCAGGTCGAACAGGTCGCCAATGACCGGCACCGAGCCAACCAACGTGTCGAGTAGCACATTGCCGAGCATCATCGCTGCGACTTTGCCGCCCACGCCGTGCTTCGCCATCGTTGCGACGAGCAAGCCCGAAAAAATGAAAGTGACCACGTCGCCGCCGTACGGAATCAAGCCGATGAGGAAGTCCAAACCGAAGCGGATGTTGGTGCCGGGGATTCGGAATTGGCTGTCAAGGAGGGTGGAGAAGTTGTCGAGGGATTTGAGTTGGGGGGCAGTTTCTGTTGGGAAAGTTTCCATGTTTGAAGGTTACTATTTTGATTAAATGATTGACGATTACATGATTACATGATTGTTGATGGAATGGAGGATGGCAGGATGTGCGATGT
>CAZHLB010000257.1:0-8769 GCA_964533005.1 uncultured Saprospiraceae bacterium | reverse complement strand
GCTTTTTGTCCAATTTAAATCCTGCAATCATGAAAAAACATCTGCTTTCTGCACTCTTACTCGGCGCTTTCACGCTTGCCTTTTTTGTTGGTTGTCAAAAAGATGCCGACCTGCCGTACAAGGCTGAGACGCTGAACTTGCCAGCTTCGCCGCTCAACTACGCCAAGCCGGAAGTGCCCGGTCATTTCACCGGCGTCTTGTCAAAATTCGAAGTCACCGACAACGGGGCGACCCTCGGTCGGGTGCTGTTTTACGACAAAAAACTCTCGCTGAACAACAAAATCGCCTGCGGCTCCTGCCATTTGCAGGAAAAAGCCTTCGCCGACCCGGCGGCAGGCAGCGTCGGTTTCGAGGGCAAAATCACGCCCCGCAACTCGCTCGCCATCACCAACCCGGCGCTCGAAAAGACCTTTTTCTGGGACTTGCGGGAAAGCGACCTGACCGATATGGTGCTCAAGCCCATCAAAAATCACATCGAAATGGGCATGGAAGACCTCGATAAATTGTCGGTGAAATTGGCAGGCGCCAAATATTACCCGGCATTATTCGAGAAGGCTTTCGGCTCGACGGAAATCACGGACGAACGCATCGCTTCCGCCCTCACCCAATTCCTGCGCTCGATGGTCACTTGCAACGCCAAGATTGACAAGGGGCAGCCGGAAGTAGTGCTTTCCGCCCAGGAAAAAGAAGGCATGAACCTGTTTTTTGGCAAAGCCCTCTGCTCCTCCTGCCACGGCGGTCGCAACCTGAACGATGCTTTTCAAATGCTGAACGACACCTTCCCGCCTTTCTACGGCGACGGTCGGCGCATCGCCAACATTGGTTTGGATATGAACTATACCGACCCCGGTCTGGGCGGAAGGGAGGCAAACCAGGAAGGCGTTTTCAAAGTCCCCAGCCTGCGGAATGTGGCTTTGACCGCTCCGTACATGCACGACGGGCGCTTCAAAACTTTGGAAGAAGTGGTCGAGCATTACAATGGAAACATTCAAAAGCACCCGAACCTCGACCAACGCCTGCGGGATTGGGAAGGGAACCCCTGGCGGTTGAATTTGACGACAGGTGAAAAAGCGGCGCTGGTGGCGTTCCTGCATTCTTTCACGGATGCACAATTCACAAGCGACGAGCGTTTTTCTGACCCGTTTGCCAAATAGTGATTGGTAATTGGGCTGTTCCAATCACCAAATCACTATATAATGGAAAGGGGCTTGCTTCTGTCGAAGCAAGCCCCATTGTGTTTTCTCAAGTTGACCTGAGTTATAAAAGCATCCCGTTCTCGCTGCCGTTGATGCCATTCTGCGTAGACCTGATTCTGTCCTTGTAACGGGTGAGTTGCCGCCGGAGGTCTTCCACCGCCCGGTCAACAGACAGCTCGAAAGTCTTGTCGGTTTCTTTTGCGAAGAGGCGCTGACCGGGCACCTGCAATTGCACTTCGGCAATTTTTGCCCTGACCTGACCTGTGTTTTCCAGCCGGAGCTTCACCTCTGCATCAATGATGCGGTCGAAATAAGTTTCCAGCTTGTTGACTTTCTGGACTACAAAGTCCACCAGTTTCTGGTCTGCCTTGAACTGGATGGATTCGGTGTGTACTTTCATATACGTCAGAGTTTTGCGATTTCGGAATTGGGATTTCGGATTTCGGATTTGGGGGCGCAACTTAAATGGCAGCAATTTTTAGACACTCAGCCTGCGTCCCTACAAATCCGAAATCCGAAATCCCGAAATCCGAAATCAATCAGTAAGTTTTGCTTTCGGATGCGCTTGTTGATAGACGGCTCTGATTTTTTCAATCGAGCTGTGCGTGTAAATCTGCGTCGTGGCGAGGCTTGCGTGACCCAGCAATTCCTGGATGGCTTTCAAGTCTGCGCCTGCATTCGACAGGTGGGTGGCGAACGTGTGCCGCAGCACGTGCGGGCTTCGCTGCTCCACCGTCGTCACGAGTGACAAGTATTGCTTCACAATTTTATAGACGCCCTCTCCGGACAGGGGTCGCCCCTTGTCGTCGAGCAAAAGGCTGACGTGGGGGCAATCGGGAAAGGTTGCCTTGCGCACCGCCAGGTAGTTTTCAATCAAATCCGCCAGGTGGCGGGCGATGGGGATGAGCCGTTCTTTTAGGCGCTTGCCAAGCACCCGGATATTGCTGCCGTTGAAGTTGAGGTCGGTCAGTTGGAGGTTGCTTAATTCGGAGCGGCGCATGCCGGTGCAGTACAAAATTTCCATCACGAGGCGGTTGCGGTCGCCGGGGTAGCCTTCGCCAAAATTCACTTGCTCGAACAGCAGCGACATGGCTTTTTCCGGCACAAAAACGGGCAGGCGCTTGCCGGTCTTCGGTGGCTGCACTTTCAACATCGGGTTGCCGGTGACTTCACCTTGCTTGCGCAAAAAGCGGAACCAAGTTTTCAGGGTAGACAACCGGCGGTTGACGCTGCGGGGAACGTTGCCATTTTCGAGCATGTCCACCATCCAGGAGCGGATGTGGTGGTGCGTGATTTCGGCTGGATTCGAGATTTGGTAAGTCTCTTCGAGGAACGTGGTGAATTGACCCAAGTCGCCTTGGTAAGCTGCGAGGGTGTGCGGAGAGAACCGTTTTTCGAATTGCAAGTAATTAAAGAAGCGCTCGTGATTCATCCTCATATTGTCTTCATAAAGTGTCGCTATCGGCGTCAAGGTACAACCGGGTGGGATAAAAGTCAACCGGGTTGGGGAAGAAAAAAGGCAAGTTTTGATGCAAATCAAGCCCGGTTATTCAAAACGGCGGATGCTCCCCATTTTTCCGCAAGACCAATCGCAGGTTCACTACGCCAGCCCGGTTCAGTTGCAATTTTTCAATGGTTGCCCTGCCGGTTGGCGTCAAGCCGAGCATTTGAGAAAAATCTTCACTCCATTCAAAATGCTCCTCCCACGTATTTATTCGAGGATTGTAAAACGGCGCAAGCTCGCCGGTTACCGGGTCTGTCCAATGCGTGAAAATGTATTTCTTGTTGTTGCACAATTGGCAGGCATAAGCAAGGTTCAGCAAGATAGTCAGCCCGCCCAGGCAAAGTGGAAGGATGTGCTCGGCGGAAAAGATATCGGGACAATATCTTTCCTGGGAAAGGCAATATTCGCAGCAGCCTTTGGCTCTCTCCCGAACCATTTCTTTGAGACGGCGCCTGCTGATGTCAGTCATGTTCCACCGGTTTTATACCCAATTCAGCCATCAAAGCAGGCAACGAAGTGTGGCGCAAATCTGCCAGTTGGCTAAGGTTTCTTATCCTTTCGGCATTGGCAAGTTCCAGGCGGTCGCCCATTTCATTGAGCAATTGATATTCATCTTCCGTCAAGGCTTCGGCTTGCCGCTTTTTGACCAATGCTTTGTACTTGTCCCAAAATTCCTTCGGGAAGCCGGTGGATATTTTTTGCAAAAGAATGGCTTCCTCCCCGCTCAGTTTCTTGCCATTTTTTGGTGGACGGTACTGCCGTTCCACGAGATTGGCAATGAAATGGTCGAGTTTCATTCCTTGTCGGACTGCTTCGTGTTGAACCAATTTTTCTACTTCCGGCGCAAGTTGAATGGTGATGGACATGATTGCTTTTTTCTTTTGAAACAAATCTACTTGAAAACAAGAAAAGGGATGAACGATAAATTCATCCCTCATCCCTCAAACCATCTCCTCCGCCCTCACCCACTCATCAAATTGCTCCGCCGTCAGCAGCCCCAATTCCAGCGCCGCTTCCTTCAACGTCTTCCCTTCCTTGTGCGCCTTTTTTGCAATCGCAGCGGCGTTGTCGTAGCCGATATGCGTGTTCAGCGCAGTGACCAGCATCAGCGAATTATCCAGGTTTTGCTTGATTTTCGGGAGGTTCGCTTCGATGCCAACGGCGCAGTTATCATTGAAACTGACGCAGGCGTCGCCGATGAGCCGGGCGCTGGTCAGGAAGTTGAAAATCATCACCGGCTTGAAAACATTCAGCTCGAAATGACCATTCATGCCGCCGATGTTGACCGCCACGTCGTTGCCGAGAACTTGCGCCATTGCCATCGTCATTGCCTCGTTTTGGGTGGGATTCACTTTGCCGGGCATGATGCTCGAACCGGGTTCGTTGTCGGGAATGACGATTTCGCCGATGCCGCAGCGGGGACCCGAAGCCAACAGGCGGATGTCGCTGGCAATTTTGAACAGCGAAACCGCCGCCGTTTTCAGCGCACCGTGACCCTCGACGATGGCGTCGTGGGCGGCAAGCGATTCGAATTTGTTGGGAGCGGTGATGAACGGCAGACCAGTCAGTTCGGCAATTTTTCCGGCGACGTGTGGGGCGTAGCCTGGAGGTGTATTCAACCCGGTGCCAACTGCGGTGCCGCCGAGCGCCAGTTCCGACAGGTGCGGCATCGTGTTTTGGATAGCGCACAAGGCGTAATCGAGTTGGGCGGCGTAGCCGCTGAGTTCCTGTCCAAGTGTCAGCGGAGTGGCATCCATCAAGTGGGTGCGACCGATTTTGACTACTTCCATGAATCGTTCCGACTTGGCTTTCAGCGTGTTGCGCAGCTTGGTGATGCCGGGCAGGGTGACTTCCACCAGGATTTTGTAAGCGGCAATGTGCATCGCCGTCGGGAAGGTGTCGTTGCTGGATTGCGACTTGTTCACGTCGTCGTTGGGGTGCAGGAATTTTTTCTCGTCGAGCAAATTGCCGCCCCGCAACACGTGCCCCCGGTTGGCAATCACCTCATTCACGTTCATGTTCGATTGTGTGCCGCTGCCCGTTTGCCAGACCACGAGCGGGAACTGGTCGTCGAGCTTTCCGGCTAAGATTTCGTCGCAGACCTGACCAATCAAATCCGCCTTTTCTTTTGCTAAAACGCCGAGTTCGAGGTTGGTAATCGCCGCCGCTTTTTTCAGGTAGGCGAAGGCACGGATGATTTCGATGGGCATCCGGTGCCCGCCGATTTTGAAGTTTTGAATGCTACGCTGGGTTTGCGCTGCCCAGTAGGCATCGGCGGGGACGTCCACGTAGCCGAGGGAGTCTTTTTCTTTTCTGAAATTCATCGGTAAGAATGGTTGAATGGCTACATGGTTAAATGGCTGAATGGCTGCCAGCCATTCAGCCATTTAACCATGTAGCCATTCAATATTTAGGGGGGCAAAAGTAATTGGAAATGGAAGTTGAGATGGGTGAGAAAAGGCAGGTTTTTAAGCGATGGACAAGACTGTCTGACGGGTTTGCCGAACTTCCCGTACGATGGCTACGATTTCATCCATGGAAATTCGGTTGGGTTTAACAGAAGCATCCAATTGCCTGGCTTGGGCGAGTAAGACCTGCTTTTTCAGTTCTCGAAATAATTTTTCCTGGTCTTCTTCGGTCAGTTTGTTGACCAGTTCGGCGATGGCTTGAACTCTTGGATTGACAATCATGGCAGCAGATTTTTAACAAAGATAGTTTGCTCGTTTTTGGAAATCTTCAGCCCTTCCACAAAAAGAACCCATCCCGCTCTTCGCTCCAAATTTTCACCCTACTTTTCCTGCCTATTTCATCACTAAAATCTTCTACCAATGAAAAACTGGATACCCGCTATTTTCCTTCTTCTGACCGCTCTGCCGCTCCATGCCTGGCACATCGTCGGCGGCTCGATGTCGTACCAATTTCTGGGAAACGACACCTACCGAATCCGCCTGGAAATCTATCGGGACTGCGCCCAAACCGTCGGCGCTCCTTTCGACAACCCGGCTTCGATTGGCATTTTTGACGAAAACAACTTCCTCGTGCTGGAATTGCAAGTGCCCTACGACGACAACACCAACGACACCATTTCCTTACTGCCGGACAATTTCGTCTGCGAATTTCCGGCGAACATTTGCATTCACCGGGCTACTTACGAAGTTGACGTCACGCTGCCGCCGGGCACTGGAAAATACACCGTCACCTACCAACGCTGCTGCCGCTCCTTGGTGATTGCCAACCTGCTTGCGCCGGAAACCATCGGCATGACTTTCACCGCTGAAATTGACCCCGACCATCCGAACTCCTCACCGATTTTCAACCAGGACATCCCGTTGGCGATTTTTGCCAACATCGCTTTCGTCTATGATGGCAGCGCCGCTGACCCGGATGGCGATTCGCTGGCGTACAAATTATCCACACCCCTGGCGGGCGCCGACCAAACCATTCCGCAGCCCATCCCACCGCCTGCGCCGCCGTATTTGCCGGTGACTTTTGCACCAAACTATGCGGAGGACAACATGCTCGGCGGAAATTATCCTTTGAAAATTGACCCGGCGACGGGCGAGTTTACTGCCGTTGCGCCTTCACTGGGCGCTTTTCAAATCGGCTACAAAGTCGAAGAATACCGCAACGGGCAACTCATCGGCAGCACCCAGCGGGAGTTTTTGTTTGTCGTGACGCAGCCGCAACCGACCCTCAATTTCGACGTCAGCGGCAGAGTCTTGATTGACAGCCTGACGCCGCTCGACGCAGGCACGGTGCAGCTTTTGAAGCGGGACATTGCTAACGATTCCCTCCACCTTTTTTCGGAAACCAACGCAGACGCCGCCGGGAATTATTCCTTCGCCAACATCCCGCCGGGCATTTTTTACCTGAAAGCCCTGCTTGATTCCACCTCCGCTTATTTTGGCAATTACCTGCCCACTTACTACCGCTCGGACTTGCTTTGGTACGAGGCAAACACCATCAATCAATGCGATACCAACCAATTTTACCGGAACATTTTTCTGGTGCATACCGACTCTTTTGCAGGCGGCGGCGACGTTTTCAAACTCGCCGGAATCGTGCATTGGGCAGACGCAACCGCCGACCCGGTCGCCAACATGGACTTGCTGCTGACGGATGCCAACGGGCATTTTTTCCGCCATGCAAAAACGGGCGGCGACGGGCGTTTCGAATTTGAAAACCTGCCGCCGGGCGACCACGCCATTTTTGTGGATTGGTGGAATTCGCAGGTGGACAATGCCTTGCCGCCGGTCGTGCCGCTGGCTGGCGACGTGACCGCTAATTTCCTGCTTCATTCGGACAGATTGGAAGTGACCGGTGTCGTCTCCGGTGCGGCTGAACTGGAAATGGAGGCGAGCCTTCAAGTTTTTCCGAATCCTTCGAGAGGAGTATTGCAGGTTGAAATGTCAAACCGGACGTCTGGCGAGAAAGCGGAGGTGCAGGTGGCGGATTTGCTGGGCAATGTTTTGCGCCGGGAAAAAGTGGCGGGCGAGCGGGTGTCGTTGCGGTTGGAGGAGTTGGCGGCGGGCGTTTATTTTATCACTTGGAAAAGCGAGCGAGGGGAGGTTTCGGCGAAGTGGGTGAAGAAGTGAGGTGGGCGAACCACCTTTCCGAAAGTTTGACACAGTTCGGTGAACACAACCTTGCGGCTTGTTGATTTTCAATGAATTAGGCTGGGTTTTTATTTACCGATGCAAAACCGGCTGAAAATATTCCCCAGCAAATCCTCCGTTGACACTTCGCCAAGTATCTCCCCCAAAAACGCCAACGCCCTCCGAATATCCATCGCCACAAAATCCGAAGTCACCCCCGTTTCCAAGCCTCGCAGCACGTCGCCGAGGCTTTCCGAAGCTTTTTGCAACGCCTCGAAATGGCGGGCGTTGGTGACGATGGGGCTTTCCAAATTGATTTTTTGCAAGATGACCGACTCGTACAGCTTCTCTTTCAAGTAGGAAATGTTCATGCCGTGCAGGGCAGAAAGGGTAATAATTTGGTGATTGGTGATTGGTGATTGGTGATTGGGAGCGCCGCCGGAGAAGAAAAATTCGGGGATGTTGGGGTCGGTTGGGTTTGCCAGCCACTCAGGTTTGAAGTAAGGATTTTTGTCCATTTTGTTGCAAACGACCAGCAAACTCACGCCTTCCTGCGCCAAACCTTCCACGTCGGCAAGCACCTCGTCCAGCTTCGTTTCCGACACGTCGAAGACGTAAACCAGCAGCGCCGCCTGCCGCACTTTTTCCAACGTCTTTGCTACGCCGATGGCTTCAATTTGGTCTTGCGCCTCCCGCAAACCAGCCGTATCAATGAGGCGAAATTCGATGCCCTGGATGTTCAAAACCTCTTCGATGGTGTCCCTCGTCGTGCCGGGAATGGGGCTGACGATGGCTCGCTCCTCGTTCAGCAAAGCATTCAAAAGGGTTGATTTTCCTGCATTCGGGCGACCGGCGATGACGGACGGGACGCCGGATTTTATCACGTTGCCAAGCTTGAAAGACTGCAACATGGACTGGACGATGCCTTGAATTTTTTCCACCAACTCCTTTAAATGCTGCCGGTTGGCAAACTCAACGTCCTCCTCGGCGAAGTCCAATTCCAGTTCGATGAGGCTGGCAAAATCAATCAGTTCCTCCCGCAACCGCTTGATTTCCAGGCTGAAACCGCCCCGCATCTGCCGCATGGCGACGGCGTGCGCACTCTCGGAATTGCTGGCGATGAGGTCGGCGACGGCTTCCGCCTGCGACAAGTCCATTTTCCCATTCAAAAATGCTCGCAGCGTGAACTCACCGGGCTGCGCCAGCCGTGCGCCTTTGGACAAAAACAAGCCGAGGACTTGCTGCAAAATGAACGGCGAGCCGTGGCAGGAAACCTCGACCGTGTCCTCACCGGTGTACGAATTTGGCGCACGAAATAGGGTCGCCAGCACCTCGTCGAGCGGTTGTCCTTGCTCTCCGATGATGGTTCCGAAATGGACAGTGTGGCTTTTTTGCCGGGTCAAGTCTTTGCCACGAAAAATTTGCTGGACAATGGAAATGGCGTCTTTGCCGCTGAGGCGAATCATGCCGATTG
>CAZHLB010000256.1:0-8776 GCA_964533005.1 uncultured Saprospiraceae bacterium | reverse complement strand
TATTCTCCAACTGTTTCCCTTAAATGGAAAAGCCTACTTTTGGAAAAAAATAAAAATCATGGAAACCATTCAAGTTGAAAAGCGCAGTCGTGCAAAAGAACAGAAAACGGAAATCCCGGAGTATCTCATTTACGAAGTCCTGGACGGCAAGACTATTTTCCGCAAGGGCTACCTGGATGTGATAAACAAAACAAAAACACTGGAAGAAATCATGGCATGCAGCGGCATTCAAAGCGACATTCTGGATTATCTGCAAGATATCCTGTACACAAGGGTTGGCAGAAAAAACTACAAGTTTTACTCCAACGAAACCGGCGTTCACATCGAGCACAAAAACAATTTGTCTTCGGACTTGGCTATTTACCTGCGGTCGGTTTTGACCTCCGACAAAATCACCAACAAATACGTCAACGTGCCAGCTAAAATTTACCTTGAAGTTGACCTCAAAGGCGAGTTGGAGGACATGACCGAGACGGGCTACATCTTCCTAAAAAGCCAGCAATTGCTGAATTTCGGGGCAGAGCGTGTCATTTGGATTTTGACGAAACCGAAGTTGGTCATCGTGGCTTCGCAAGGCGGAAAATGGGAAGAGAACGATTGGAATAAAGACGTGGAACTGCTTGAAAACCAATACTTCAATATTGGAAAATACTTTGAGGAAGAAGGCATTAACCCAGGTGACTAAATTTTAAAAATTGAAAGCATGGAAGCAATTCAAGTAGAAAAACGAAAGCGAGCAAAAGCGATAAAACCAAAAACGCCAGGCTATCTGGTTTTTGAAGTGAAGGATGGAAAACCTAAATTTTTTAGAAGCTACCAGGAAATTGACATCAAAGACAAATTGGCAGACTTGACCGAAATCGGGTTTATTCACCAAGAAAGTCAACAATTGTTCAGTTTTGGCGCAGATAAAGCCATTTGGATTTTGACCAAAGCAAGACTATTCGTCCTTGCCTCGAAAGATGGCAAATGGGAGATGAAGGATTGGAACAAAAACGTGGAACTACTTGAAAATCAATTCTTCAACATAGGCAAGTACATTGAGGAAGAAGGCATTCATCTGGAAAATTGACGTCCTAAATTCAACCAACTTCACTAACCGCTACTAATCCAAAATCAAAAAATAACGATGAATCTCAATTTCAAAAACAAGAAAGCCCTCGTCCGGGTGGACTTCAACGTGCCGCTCGACAAGAGCTACAACATTACTGACGACACCCGCATCCGGGAAGCTTTGCCTACCCTCAAACATATTTTGAAGGAAGGTGGCAGCGTGATTTTAATGTCTCACCTGGGCAGACCGCTCGACAAATTGAAGGAAGACGGCAGCCTCAATGTGGAGAAATTCACTCTCCGTCATATAGTCGGTCACCTGTCTAAACTGCTCGGCGTCGAGGTTCAATTTTGCCCGGAGACTGTTGGCGACACCGCTCAAAAAATGGCGGAAGCGCTGCAACCGGGGCAAGTTTTGCTGCTCGAAAACACCCGTTTTCAAAAACTGGAAGAAAAAGGCGACCTGGAATTTTCCAAAAAGCTGGCTGCCCTCGGCGACGTCTATGTCAACGACGCCTTCGGTACGGCTCACCGGGCACACGCTTCGACGACCATCGTTGCGCAATTTTTCCCGGCAGACGCCAAGACTTTTGGCTTTTTGATGGAAAATGAAATCAAAAACGCCAACCGGGTGCTGCGCAATCCAGCCCGCCCATTCACTGCCATCGTTGGCGGGGCAAAGGTTTCCGACAAAATTTTGCTGCTCGAACGTTTCCTCGATTTGGTGGACAACATCCTCATCGGCGGCGGCATGGCTTACACTTTTGTCAAAGCGGAGGGCGGCTCGATTGGAAATTCCTTGCTCGAAGCCGACCGGCTGGAACTGGCTGGCGAGCTTTTGAAAAAAGCCAAAGCCAAAGGCGTCAATATCTACCTGCCATCGGACAGCATCATCGCTGAAAAATTCGAGAATACCGACAATTGGAAAAACGTCCCCAGCCACGACATCCCCGACGGCTGGATGGGGCTTGACATTGGCGAGGAGTCGAGGAAGACTTTTTCGGAAGTTATTTCCAACTCGAAAACCATTATTTGGAACGGGCCCATGGGCGTTTTTGAAATGTCCAACTTCGCAAACGGCACGAAAACAGCGGCGGTGGCGGTGGCAGAAGCGACCAAAAATGGCGCATTTTCGCTGGTCGGTGGCGGGGACAGCGTAGCGGCGGTGAACCAAATGGGTTTGGCAGACGAAGTGAGTTTCGTTTCGACAGGCGGCGGGGCGATGCTGGAATTTTTGGAAGGGAAGGAACTGCCTGGAATCAAAGCCATCGAAAACTGAAGTAAAAAGTAAAAAGTAAAAAGGCAAAAGGCAAAAGTTGGGAGACAAGGCTTTGAAAGTCAAAACGTTGTCTCCCAACTTTTGCCTTTTGCCTTTTTACTTTTTACTTCACCTCTTGCCATTTTCAAAAAATGCCGCCTCTTTTGCGGCACAATTCAACCGAAGTAAAAAATGAACAACCTGCGTCAAATCAATTGGTGGTGGCAAATTCAGGAGCCTTGCTCTGCGAATGCCGCCTGCCTCGTGGTCTGACGTTTTCCATCATTTCCACTTCAAAAAAAGGCTCGTTGCACTTCGCAGCGAGCCTTTTTTGTTTTGCCAAGTGGGGTTCAAGAGATGTCATCTGAAAAAAAATTTCATTTTTTTTCAGATGACATCTCGGCGTCCCGCCAAAATGGATTCATGCAAATTCAAACCATTTCAAAAGCCCTCCTCGCCGATACAATCACCCCAGTCAGCCTCTACCTGCGCCTGCGAGACCTTTATCCTGGCGCTCTTTTGCTCGAAAGCTCCGACTATCACGGCACTGAAAATGCCATGACTTTCATTTGCCTCGAACCGCTGGCAACGCTGGAATTGAATGGCGAAATTTTGACCGAGCGCCTGCCCGGTCGAACACCCAAAACCAAAACCATTCCTCCGGGGGAATTGATTTTCAACGAGTTGGATGCGTTTTTCAAAAAATTCGAGCCGGTCGGCAGCAACGGTGTGGAGAAAAAACTGAACGGCATTTTTGGCTACCTGACCTTCGACGCCGTGCCTTTTTTCGAGACCATCCGGTTTGCTTCGCCTGAAAATCCCGACCGAAACATTCCCGTTTTGCGCTTCAGCCTGTTCCGTTTCGTGTTGGCAATCAATCACTTCTTCAACACGATGAATTTGATTGAAAACATCCCGCCGGGCGAGCAAAGCAAGATGGCTGCACTCGAAACGCAAATTGCCTCGCCGGTCTTTGCCAGCTTCCCGTTCCACTTGTCCGGTGGAGAAAAATCGCCGCTCTCCGATGAAGATTTTATGAAAATGGTCACTCGCTCGAAGGCGCATTGCCAGCGGGGAGACGTGTTTCAGATGGTCGTTTCGAAAGCGTTTTCGCAGCAATTTCAAGGTGATGAGTTCAATGTTTACAGGGCTTTGCGCTCCGTAAATCCTTCGCCTTACCTGTTTTTTTTCGACTATGGTGACTTCAAAATTTTTGGCTCCTCACCCGAAGCCCAACTTCGGGTGAAGGGCAACAAAGCCTACATCCATCCCATCGCCGGAACTTACCGCCGCACTGGCGACGATGCTGCCGACCAAGCCGCTGCCGTCCGCCTTGCAGCCGACCCAAAGGAAAATGCCGAGCACGTGATGCTCGTTGACCTCGCCCGCAATGACCTGAGCCGGGTAGCGAAAAATGTCAAAGTGGATGTATTTCGGGAGACGCAGTTTTTCAGCCACGTAATTCATTTAGTTTCAACGGTTTCGGGTGAGTTGCCAAAGGGCGCTTCGCTTGCCCGGTTGCTCGGCGAAACTTTCCCGGCAGGCACTTTGAGCGGCGCTCCAAAGTTCCGGGCGATGCAGTTGATTGATGAAATGGAGCCGCACCGGCGCAGTTTCTACGGCGGCTGCGTGGGCTTTTTGACATTCGCTGGCGACCTGAATTTTGCCATTGTCATCCGCTCTTTTTTGAGCAAAAACAACACGCTGCACTACCAGGCGGGGGCAGGCGTGGTGAAATATTCCAGGGAAGAAGACGAGTTGAAAGAGGTGTTCAACAAAGTCGGCGCCTTGCGGAAAGCGCTTTCGGAAGCTGAAAAATTGGGTTGATAAGGTTGATGAGGTTGATGTGCCTCATCAACCTCATTAACCTCATCAACCTCATCAATCATAAAAATGAAAATTCTCGTCCTCGACAACTATGATTCCTTCACTTACAACCTCGTCGCCTACGTCGAGCACCTGACTGGCGTCGAGCCGGAGGTGCGCCGTAACGACCGGATTTCGCTGTCCGAAGTGGCGGCATTCGACAAAATTTTGCTGTCGCCGGGGCCCGGTTTGCCATCGGAATCAGGCATTCTCTGCGACGTAATCCGCTCGTTTTCAGGCACAAAAAGCATCCTCGGCGTATGCCTGGGTTTGCAGGCGATTACAGAAGTTTTTGGCGGCAGCCTCGAAAACTTGCCGGAAGTTTTTCACGGCGTGGCGACCCCGGTTCATGTTTTGGAGCCTGAAAACTTGCTGTTTGCAGGATTGCCAAAAACCTTCACGGCAGGCAGGTACCACTCCTGGGTTGCCTCGAAAAAAGATTTCCCCGACTGCCTCCGCCTGACCGCAGTTGACGACGAGGAACGAGTCATGGCATTGAGCCACAATACTTTAGACGTGCATGGCGTCCAGTTTCACCCTGAATCGGTGATGACGGAGCACGGCATGGCGATTTTGAAAAACTGGCTCAAAATGGTTTAAGAGGTTTAGAGAGGTTCAGGAGGTTTAGGGGGCTACACTTTCTAAACCTCGCTAAACCTCCTAAACCATTTTAGGCTCAATTCTTTGAGATGAAAAAAATTCTCAACCGCCTTTTCCAGCACGAGCGCCTCAGCCGGGAAGAGGCTCGTGACGTGCTCAACCGCATTGCCGCCGGGGAGTACAACGAGGCGCAATTGGCGGCATTTCTGACCGTGTATCTCATGCGGGCGATGTCGGTAGAAGAATTGGGAGGCTTCCGGGCGGCGCTGCTTGACGTTTGCATCCCGCTGAATGTCAGTGATTTCGATGCAATTGACCTCTGCGGAACGGGCGGCGACGCAAAGAATACTTTCAATATTTCCACCCTTGCCAGCTTCGTCGTGGCGGGTGCTGGCGGCAAGGTCGTCAAGCATGGAAACTACGGTGTCAGCTCGCTTTGCGGCTCGTCGAATGTGATGGAATGGCTCGGCTACCGCTTTTCCAACGACGCTTCCAAACTTCGCAGAGAGTTGGATGAGGCAGGCATTTGCTTCTTGCACGCACCGCTTTTTCACCCTGCGTTGAAAAATGTTGCGCCCGTTCGTAAGGCGCTTGGCGTGCGCACTTTCTTCAACATGCTGGGCCCCCTGGTCAATCCGGCACGACCCCGGCGGCAATGCACGGGCGTGTTCAGCTTCGAACTGGCTCGCATTTACCAATACCTCCTTCAAGAAGCCGACGAGACGTTTGCCGTCGTGCATAGCCTAGACGGATACGATGAAATTTCGCTCACCGCCCCTGCTAAATGCTTGACTAACAAGGGAGAACGGTTGCTTTCGCCTGCCGACTTCGAGTCAGAAACGGTTTCACCGGCAGCCCTTTTTGGCGGCGACACGGTGGAGGAAGCAGGGCATTTGTTTTTGCGGGTGCTGGAAAACCGAGGCACGGAGGCGCAGCAAAATGTGGTGCTGGCGAATGCGGCTTTGGCTTTGCAATGCCTTTCACCGGAAAAATCGCTGGGTGAGTGCAGGCAGGTGGCGGCGGAATCGCTGACTTCCGGGCTGGCAATGACTGCTTTGAAGCGGCTGGTTGACTTGCAATGAAAATTCGAGCCGAAAGGTGACACCTGCGATTTGGATGTTGAAGTTGAAAAATTTTCAATTTTTCAACTTCAACATCCAAATCGCAGGTGTCACCTTTTCACCTGAAAATGAACATCTTAGAAAAAATAATCGCCTACAAGCGGCAAGAAGTAGCACAGCGTCGCCAGCAATTTCCAGTTGAAAAATTGGAACAAAGCCCCCATTTCCATCGCTCGCCTATTTCACTCGTCCAAGCCCTTCGGCAGCAAGGCGCAAGCGGCGTCATCGCAGAATTCAAGCGAAAATCACCGTCGAAAGGCTGGTTGAACGAGCAAGCTGAGGTCGAAAAAATCACGGCGGGCTACGTCCAGGCAGGCGCTTCGGCGCTGTCCGTGCTGACGGACGAGCCGTTTTTTGGTGGAAAAAATGCCGACCTCACCGCTGCCCGGCAAGTTTGCAACTGCCCCATCCTGCGCAAAGATTTCATCGTAGATGAGTACCAACTGCTTGAAGCTAAGGCTATTGGAGCGGATGTGATTCTGCTCATCGCTGCTTGCCTTTCGCCTGCAGAGGTGAAAAAATTGGGCGGTTTTGCTCGCTCGCTGGGTTTGGAAGTGCTGCTGGAAATTCACGAAGCGGCAGAACTTGACCGGCTTTGCGAAGCGGTGGATTTGGTTGGTGTGAACAACCGAAACCTGCATGATTTCACGGTGGACGTGCAGAGGAGCTTGGAAATACTGCCTTTGCTGCCTGCGGATTTGGCAAAAATTTCAGAAAGCGGCTTGTCCAACCCGGCTGTCGGCGCAGAATTGAAGGCTGCCGGTTTCGATGGGTTGTTGATTGGCGAAACGTTCATGCGGCAAAGCCTTCCGGAACTTGCCTGCCGGGAATTTGTGCAGGCTATTTCAACTGCGAAGCCCACCTTTCCGAAAGTTGACAACTTTCGGAAAGGTCTCCCCCACCCCAAACTCAAAGTCTGCGGAATGCGTGACCCACACAATATCAATAGTGTGCTCGAAGCTGTTTCGCCCGACTACCTCGGCTTCATTTTTTACCCAAAATCGAAGCGATATGCAGGCGACACGCTGCCGCCTGAATTTGCCCGCAACCTGACCGGCGTGGAAAAAGTCGGCGTTTTTGTCAATGAAACCGAAGCAGGCATTTTAAAAACGGTCGAAAACTTCCGTCTCGACCTCGTTCAACTGCACGGCAACGAAAGCCCGATTTTCTGCAAGCGCCTCAAAAACAGTGGTTTGCGACTGGTCAAAGCCTTCCAAATCCATCCTGATTTCGATTTTCAAAGCCTAGCTGCCTGGCAACCCTGGGTTGATTTTTTCCTGTTTGATGCGCCTGGGGAGCAACGGGGCGGCAATGGTTTGCCCTTCGATTGGTCGTTGCTGAAAAACTACCAGCTTCCCTTACCCTACTTTTTGGCAGGCGGTATCTCGCCTGAAAACGTATTTGCATTGCGGTCTTTTTTTGTCGAACCTTCCTGGGAGGAAAAATTGGCTGAGGAGAAAATGTCACTGGTATTTGACTTGAATAGCCGGTTTGAAATCTCGCCGGGCATCAAGAATCCTGCGCTTTTAAAAAAATTCAAACATGAGTTATTTGGTTGAAAATCAAGGAACAATGCCGAATAATTTAGGAGGTAACTTCAAGTTACCTCCTAAATTGGAAGCCTGGGCGACGCCTGACGAGCGAGGCTATTTTGGCAAATTCGGTGGTGCGTTTATTCCCGAAATGCTCTACCCAAACGTGGAAGAATTACGCCTTTGTTATCGTGAAATTTTGGCTTCGCCGGAATTTCAAACCGCCTTTCGGCAACTCCTGCGAGACTACGTGGGCAGACCGACGCCGCTCTTTTTTGCAGCAAGACTCTCCGAGCGGCACGGCTTGCGGATTTACCTGAAACGGGAAGACCTCTGCCACACCGGTGCGCACAAAATCAACAACACAATCGGGCAAATTTTGCTGGCGCAATACCTCGGCAAACACCGCATCATCGCAGAAACCGGCGCAGGACAACACGGCGTGGCGACGGCAACCGTCTGCGCATTGATGGGCTTGGAATGTGTCGTGTACATGGGCGCAGTCGATATCGAGCGGCAAGCGCCAAACGTTGCCAGAATGAAAATGTTAGGCGCAACCGTCGTGCCTGCCACGAGCGGAAATCAAACCTTGAAAGATGCCACAAACGAAGCGTTGCGGGATTGGATTTGCCACCCGACTGACACACATTACATCATCGGCAGTGTCGTGGGACCCCATCCTTACCCTGATTTGGTGGCTCGTTTGCAAAGCGTCATCAGCGAAGAAATTCGGGCGCAATTGCTTGAAAAAGAAGGCATTGAATCTCCGGATGCCATGCTCGCCTGCGTCGGCGGCGGCAGCAATGCGGCTGGCGCTTTTTATCATTTTTTGGACGAAGCAGCGGTCAGGCTCATCGGTGCGGAAGCTGCCGGCAAAGGCATTGACTCCGGCGAAACGGCGGCAACTTTGGCGAAAGGCAAACCCGGCATTCTGCACGGCAGCCTTTCGATGTTGATGCAAAATGAAGATGGGCAGGTGACTGAGCCTTACTCGATTTCGGCGGGCTTGGATTATCCGGGAGTCGGGCCCCTTCATGCTCACCTGGCGGCGACGAGTCGGGCAATTTATCTGCCGGTGACCGACGACGAGGCTTTGGCTGCGGCTTTTGATTTGGCAAAATTGGAAGGAATTATCCCTGCTCTGGAGTCCGCTCATGCTTTGGCATTGCTGGCTCGACGGGAGGTTTTTCGAGAAAATGAATTGGTCGTGGTTTGCCTTTCCGGCAGGGGCGACAAGGATTTGGCGGCATACATGAAAGCCATGTAGCGTCAGGATTCGAGCGAAAAGGTGACACCTGCGATTTGGGTGTTGAAGTTGAAAAATTTTCAATTTTTCAACTTCAACA
>CAZHLB010000255.1:0-8801 GCA_964533005.1 uncultured Saprospiraceae bacterium | reverse complement strand
GCGGTTGGCGTAGAGCTTGAAGGAGCGTTTTTCCGCCTTGCTCATAGTCTTGATGAGGCGGAAAAGGTTGTCAGTTTGAGTGCTGGGCATCGGAATCCGTTTTTCGTAAATTGCTGACAGCCTGCCTTTTGAAAATTTTTTCCAAAAAGCTGGCTGGTGTAAACTCGGTCAGATTAGGTCGGGCGGGCGCAATGTGAGGCGATAGTTTTGGCGCAATTTAGAAGAAGCGGGTGGTGGGGTTTTTTTAATTTTTTTTAAAAAAAAATTTTAAAAAAACACACCACCCGAAACTATTCCCGCCTTGTCCAAAACACTCTTCGATAAAATATGGGACAGTCACGTGGTCGAGTTCCGTGAAGGCTTTCCCGACTTGCTTTTCATTGACCGGCATTTCATCCACGAAGTCACTTCGCCGCAGGCTTTCGACGGTTTGCGTAAACGAAACCTGCCCGTTTTCCGACCCAATCGCACCGTTGCTACTGCCGACCACAACGTGCCGACCATCAACCAACACTTGCCCATCGCCGACCCGCTTTCCCGTTTTCAGGTGGAAACGTTGGACAAAAACTGCCGGGAATTTGGCGTGGAACTTTACGGCTTGGGGCATGAAAAACAAGGCATCGTCCACGTGATTGGGCCCGAATTGGGCTTGACCCTGCCCGGCATGACCCTCGTCTGCGGCGACAGCCACACCTCGACGCACGGGGCTTTCGGCACGATTGCTTTTGGCATCGGCACCAGCCAGGTGGAGCAAGTTTTGGCAACGCAATGCCTGCTGCAATTCAAGCCGAAGACCATGAAAATCGAGGTCAACGGCACACTCGCCAAAGGCGTCACCGCCAAAGACATCATCCTCTTTGTCATATCGAAGATATCCGCCGCCGGTGGCACGGGCTATTTCGTGGAATACGCAGGCAGCGCCATCCGCAGCCTGAGCATGGAAGCCCGAATGACCATCTGCAACATGAGCATCGAAATGGGCGCAAGGGGCGGCTTGGTCGCTCCCGACGCCACGACTTTCGCCTACCTCGAAGGCAAGGAATTTTCGCCCAAAGGCAATGATTGGCAAACCGCTCTCGACGCCTGGCTGCGCCTTTCAACCGACGCTGACGCAACTTTCGACGCCGTCCACACCTTCGACGCCGCCGACATCGAGCCGATGATTACCTACGGAACGAACCCCGGCATGGGCATCGGCGTCACGCAAAACATCCCTGTTTTGGCGACCGAAGCGAGCAAGTCGGACATGGACAAAGCCTTGAATTACATGGGTTTGCAACCTCGTCAAAGTCTTCTGGGCAAAAAAATTGACTACGTTTTCATCGGCTCTTGCACAAATAGCCGCATCGAAGATTTGCGACAGGTCGCCGAGTTTGTCAAGGGCAAACGCAAGGCATCGGGTGTGAATGTTTGGATTGTTCCCGGCTCGAAAAAGGTCGAGGCACAAGCGAAGGCGGAAGGTTTGGACGAGGTGTTTCGCAGCGCCGGTTTCGAGCTTCGGCAACCCGGTTGCTCGGCTTGCCTTGGCATGAATGAAGACAAAGTGCCTGCCGGGAAATATTGCGTCAGCACCTCGAACCGCAATTTCGAGGGGCGACAGGGGCCCGGTGCGAGGACTTTTTTGGCAAGCCCGCTGACGGCTGCCGCTGCTGCCGTCACTGGCGAAATCACGGATGTTCGTCAATTGATTTGAAAATCATCCACCCTTTGAAAAAGCGGCTCATGTCGGCTTTGAGTGAAGCCCTTGTACCGCCAAACTCCAGTTTGGCGGTGTCCCGCTTCGCCAAACTGGAGTTTGGCGATACTTTATACTTTACTCTCAAAGCCGGCATGAGCCGAAAAAGCAACTCTTGCTCCCGCCGGTTTGCAACCGGCGCTTGCAGACTGAAACTTCAAAGCCAGACTTTTTTCAAAGAAGGTTTCGCTTTAAAGTCAATGCCTGCAAGCGCCGGTTGCAAACCGGCGGCAGCTTTGGGAATTAATTGAATGACATTTCAGAAGCTCATTTCCACGTGTGTCCCGCTCCCCATCGAAAATGTGGACACCGACCAAATCATCCCCGCCCGCTTCCTGAAAGCGACTTCGAGGGAAGGCTTCGGCGAAAATCTCTTCCGGGATTGGCGCTACCTACCCGGCGACGTGCCGAACCCTGATTTCGTGCTGAACAACCCTGTTTTTTCAGGTGAAATCCTCGTGGCTGGCAAAAATTTCGGCTGCGGCAGCAGCCGGGAACACGCAGCCTGGGCGCTGCTCGACCATGGTTTCCGGGTCGTGATTTCCAGCTTTTTCGCAGACATTTTTAAAAGCAATGCACTCAATAATAGCCTGCTCCCGGTGCAAGTGGAGGAGGCTTTTTTGCAAGAACTGTTTTCCCAAATTCAGGCTGTTCCGAAAACTGCGCTCTTGGTTGACCTTGAAAATCAGGTCATTGAAGTCTCCGGGAGCCATTTGAAAACAACTTTTGAAATCAATCCCTACAAAAAATCCTGCTTGCTGAATGGGTACGATGATATTGACTACGTGCTGTCGAGGCAGGAAGCCATCGAGCTTTTTGAAAGTAAAAAGTAAAAAGGTAAAAGGTAAAAGGTAAAAGTTTAAGTAAAAAGGAGGTAAGGCAAAAATGATGAAACTGCCTATTCTTTTGACTTTCAATCTTTTACCTTAAACTTTTGCCTTTTTACTTTTTACTTTTTCCTTAAAAAAACATGTCCGAAATTTTCATCAAAAAAATAGCCGTCCTCCCCGGCGACGGCATCGGGCCCGAAGTCACCCGGTGGGCGGTGCGTACCCTGCAAACCATCGGCGAATGTTACGGGCATGTCTTCCAATTTGAGGAAGCCCTCATCGGTCACGCCGCCATCCAAGCCACCGGTTCGCCGCTTCCCGACGAGACGCTTGCCCTTTGCCGGGCATCCGACGCCGTGCTGCTCGGCGCAGTCGGTCACCCGATGTACGACAACGACCCGACCCTGAAAGTCCGCCCGGAACAGGGGCTTTTGAAAATCAGGAAGGAGCTTGGCTTGTACGCCAACATCCGCCCGATTAAGATTTTCAGCGAGCTGGCGCACGCCTCCAGTTTGAAGCCGGAAGTACTCGAAGGGGCTGATATTCTGTTCTTTAGAGAGCTTACCGGCGGCATTTATTTCGGGCCACAAGAGCGACGGGAAGGTGGAAACGTGGCGGTCAGCACCATGATTTATTCAAAGGACGAGGTGCGCCGCATCGCCGTCAAAGCCTTCGAGGCGGCGAGGCGCAGACGAGGCATTTTGCATTCGGTGGACAAAGCGAATGTGTTGGAAGCCAGTCGTTTGTGGCGGGAAGTAGTGCAGGAAATGGCAAAAGATTACCCCGACGTGCAGGTGCATCACATGTTTGTTGACAACGCCGCCATGCAGCTCATCAAAAATCCCCGGCAGTTCGACGTGGTGGTCACGGAAAATATGTTCGGCGACATTTTGACGGATGAAGCTTCGCAAATCGCTGGGTCGTTGGGCATGTTGGCGAGCGCCTCGGTGGGCGATTCGGTCGGGCTTTACGAGCCGGTGCATGGCAGTGCGCCGGATATTGCAGGCAAGGGAATTGCCAATCCGTTGGCGGCAATTCTGTCTGCGGCATTGCTGCTGGAAAGCAGTTTTGGCTGTAAAAATGAGAGCGACGCCATCATCGAAGCCATTGATTCGGTGCTCAAGCTTGGCTACCGGACAGGCGATATTGCTGACCCGGCTACGCCGAAGGAGCGCATCGTCGGCACGACTGCGATGGGTCAAAAAGTGCTGAATGAAATTGAACTGGCAGTTTCAATAGTCTAACCATGAAAATAGCCTGGACACTGATGATTTTGCTTGTGCTGCAAAGCTGTAGCGACTCTTCAAAAGAGGAAAAAACAAAAAGCCCGGCAGTAAAAAGCAACATGACTTGCTTTCAAAAAGAGGAGTCTTTCAGTGTGCTGAAGTTTGAAGCAAATAAAGATCACCCCTCATCGGGCAATATTCCAGAATGCTTGAACGCAGATTGGACGCTCACTGAAAGGCAGATTGAGCAGATAATAAAAGAGTCTGAAGCTATCGCCGGCACTGATTGGGATTTGCTTTTCGAGCATTTGCCTTGTCAGGTCACGGGTACTTTGATGCAGAAGGAACAGCAATTCAATTTCAAAATCAACAGCGGTTGCTGGTTGTGGATTGCCTGCGGGGATTCGACACTCATGTTTGGTAGTTTCAAAAAGGAAACCATGCCGCTCTTTCTTTCTGTACCTGATACAATTAGCCATCCATTAACCTTCTGAACCAGAAACAATAATTAGTCATGCAGAATAAAATCTTCTTCTTCGACACCACCCTCCGTGACGGCGAGCAAGTCCCTGGCTGTCAATTGAATAACCATGAAAAGGTCGAAATCGCCAAGCAACTCGAAGCCCTCGGCGTGGACATCATCGAGGCGGGTTTTCCCGTCAGCAGCCCCGGCGATTTTCAGTCGGTGGTCGCCATTTCCAAGGCGGTGAAATTTCCGACCATTTGCGCCCTGACCCGTGCAGTTGAAAAAGACATCGAAGTGGCGGCGGAGGCTTTGCAATTTGCGAAGCACAAGCGCATTCACACCGGCATCGGCTCGTCGGATTACCACATTCGCTCCAAGTTCAAAAGCACCCGGGAACAGGTTTTGGAGCGGGGTGTAGCTGCGGTGAAGTTTGCGAAGCGCTTCGTGGAAGACATCGAATTTTTCTGCGAAGACGCCGGTCGTGCGGAGAATGAATTTCTCGCCCGCATGGTCGAAGCGGTGATTGCCGCAGGCGCAACGGTGGTCAATATTCCCGACACCACCGGCTATTGCCTGCCCGAAGAATACGGTCGGAAAATCCGCTATCTCATTGAAAACGTGAAGAATGTGGACAAAGCCATCCTCTCCTGCCATTGCCACAACGACCTCGGAATGGCGACGGCAAACACCATCGCAGGCATCCTGAACGGCGCTCGCCAGGTGGAAGTGACAATCAACGGCATCGGCGAGCGGGCAGGCAATACCTCGCTGGAAGAAGTGGCGATGGTGCTGAAAACGCACAAAAACCTCGACCTCACCTGCGACATTCAAACGCAGCGGATTTACCCGTTGAGCCTGCTCGTCTCGAAAATGATGCGGATGCCGGTGCAGCCGAACAAAGCCATCGTGGGCAGAAATGCCTTCGCTCATTCGAGCGGAATCCACCAGGACGGGGTGCTGAAAAACCGGGAGAACTACGAAATCATTGACCCGGAAGACGTCGGCGTTCCCGCCAGTTCCATTATTTTGACCGCTCGCAGCGGCAGGGCTGCCTTGAGCCACCACCTCGAAAGACTCGGCTACCACCTGACAAAAGAATCGCTGGATGCCGCCTACGAAAAATTCCTGCTCGTTGCCGATGGCAAAAAAGAAATCCAGGACGAAGATTTAGTCAGAATTATGGACGGCGAAGTGAGCCATGCGCAGATTGAATTGCACCGCCTGCAAGTCAGTTGCGGCAAGACGCTTGCGCCCACCGCTACCGTTGAATTGCTCGTGGATGGCGAATTGAAACGTGCCAGCGAGACCGGAAACGGGCCCATCAACGCTGCTTACCGAGCCGTTGACCGCATCCTCGGCGAGCGGGTGGATTTGGAGGAATACCTCGTTCAGTCGAACATCAATCGCAGCTACGACACCGCCAAAGTTCACGTGCAGGTGCGCCACAACAACCGCAGCTATGTTGGTTTTGGCGTGGACACGGACATCGTTACCGCTTCGGTGGAGGCTTATTTGAATGCCATTAATAAGATTGGGATTTTGAGCAGGTACAGTGTCAGCCCATCTTCGGCAGCGTATGTTTGAACTAGGATGGCTGGGATGGCGAAGGATTTTTAGGATGAGTTCCAGCATCCTAAAAATCCTTCGCTATCCCAGCTATCCTAGTTCAAAACCATGAATTTCCTCGCCCACTTTCTCCTCTCCGGCAAATCCGAGCCGCTCATCGTCGGCAATTTTTTAGGTGATTTTTTAAAAAACCGGGAAGTCGCAGCCCTTCCGGAAACGGTACGGGCAGGTGTGATTTTGCACCGCCATATTGATACCTTCACCGACCGTCACCCGGCAGTTTTGCAAAGCGTCCAACGCTTGCGCCCAGTTCACGGACGCTACTCGCCGGTGTTGCTCGACGTTTTTTACGACTTCATTTTGGCAAAAAACTGGGAAACCTACTGCTCGCAAAACCTTGGCGATTTTGCGGCGGAGAAGTATGAAATCTTGCAGCGCCACCTGCACCTGATGCCTGATTTTTTGCAGGAACGCCTGCCGCTGATGATTGCCGACGATTGGCTGGTGCGCTACGGAACAGAAGAAGGCTTGCGTTTTACGTTCGACCGAATGAAGCGGCGGGCTTCAAAACCTGCCTTTTTTGAGCAGGCAGTGGAGAGTTTGAAAAAGGAATACGAGCCTCTCGAAATGGATTTCAATTTGTTTTTCCCTGAGGCGATGGAGCGGTTTTGCAATTAGCCCAGTCAGCACTTCAAGTGCTGATTGGACTGCCCCCGCCCGACGATTTGCCTCGTTTTTCCTGCCAAACGCACATTTTCCAGTAAACTTGCCGCTCAATTTTTTCCAGCCAAAGAGGCTATCCGAAACCTGAACTTTCGAGCGGCGGGGTTTTGAAACCCCGCATTTCGTTCAAGTAATGCGGGATTTCAAAACCCCGCCGCTCGAAAGTTCAGGTTTCGGATAGCCTCTTTACAATCAGTTTTTCATGCAAAAATTAACCTACTTCTTCCTTTTGGCGCTTTTGGCGGCAGGCAGTTTGTCTGCCCAGGACTACAATTTCGAGCTTCGCTCCACCCTGGAATTTCCCGGTCAAACCCTCGCCAACGTGCATGGCTACGTGGCCAACGGGCATGAATATGCCCTCGTCGGCGGGCAACTCGGACTCATCATCATTGACGTGACCGACCCGGATAACCCGGTGCAAATCAAGCAGATACCGGGGCCCAGCAGCCTTTGGCGGGAAATCAAAACCTATCAAAACGTTGCCGTCGTGACCACCGAGCATGGGCCCGTGCAAATCGTGGACTTGACCAATTTGCCCGATACTTCCTTGCAGGTGAACACCTACACGGGCGATGGTGAGATTGCCGGCTCTATCGGAGCCATCCACGCTTTGCACATTGACGAGGCGAAGGGCTTTTGCTACCTCTACGGCGGCTCGGCATCGGGCGCCTGGATTCTCGACATGAAAAATGACCCAATGAACCCGACTTATGTTGGCGAGTACCAAACCCTCGGCTACATCCACGATGGCTACGTGGAAAATGACACTTTGTATGCCGGACATATTTATGCTGGCTATGTTGCGGTAGTTGATATGACCGACAAGCAAAACCCCAACGTGCTCGGAACAGTGGAAACACCAAATCATTTCCCGCATAACACCTGGATAACTTCCGACCACAAAACCATGCTCACGACGGATGAAACGGACTACTCCTACCTCACTGCCTTTGATATTTCCGACCTGAGCAATATCAAAGAATTAGACAGGTTTCAATGCACCCCCAACTCCGGCTCGGTGCCGCACAACACGCACGTGCTCAACGACTTTGCCGTGACTTCGTGGTACACGGACGGGGTCAGCATCGTGGATGTCCACAAGCCGGACAACCTGGTGCAGGTGGCTTGGTATGATACTTATCCACAACAAGCAGGCCCAGGCTACAATGGATGCTGGGGCGTGTATCCATTTTTCCCTTCGGGAAATTTTGTGGCGACGAACATCCCGATTGCTTTCCAGTCGGGCACTGGTAAGTTCTTCGTTTTGACGCCAACCATCGTCCGTGCCGCCTATCTCGAAGGAAAAGTGACCAGCGCTGCCAATGGCGAGAAACTCTCGGATGTAATTATTACGCTGAATAGCAGTAACCCATTGAGCGCCACCACCACTGACCTGGGCGGCGAATACAAAACCGGGCAGCCGGAAGCGGGCACTTTTCAGGTGACTTTTGAAAAAGACGATTTTTTGCCCAAAACAATGGAAGCCATTTTGGTCAATGGCGAGGTGACGATACTCGACGTGACGCTCGACCTGGAAACTTCGGCTTCACCGGAGGTGGAAAATGGAAAAGCTCGCCTTTCCGTGTATCCGGTCGTTTTTTCGAATGAGACACGAATCGAAGTTTCGCTTCCGGCACAGGCGGCTGGCGGTGAGTTGCAGTTGAGCGATTTGACGGGAAAAGTGGTCTGGCGGCAGGCTGTTTCGCAAGGCGAAACGTCCGTGATTTTGAATGAAAAATTGCCGGCTGGCGCTATGATTTTGAACCTGATGGTCAATGAGCAGCAAGTGGCGGCTCAGAAAATCATCAAAAAATAGGGGCTGATTGGCTCGTCAAACAAAAATGGAGCGGTGGTTTCACCGCTCCATTTTTGTTTGCGCAACAGCGAGGAACATGAGTCATCAATACTCAGAAGCAATCGCAACCTCCTCCGCATTCCCATTGCCCTTGCTGCCCCGAACATCCCGGTTTGGCAGCTTCGAGACGATAAATTCCACCCGCATTCCCCGGCGCAATTGCTGAAATTCCGTGTTGCTGGCGCAATCATTCATGGCGAAATAAAAGTCGCCTTGCGGCGATTCGATGAAGCCGCTGTAATCGAGCATTCGCTTGATGATGCCCTGGCAAGTATCGCCGGTGTGAAGCTCGGCGGCTTGGGATTCCCGATAGCCGTTGCCATTGCCGTTGACGTGAGCAGGTTCTTCAACTTCATGAAAATCAGCTTCTTCTGATTGTTCGTGGTACGGTTCGCTGTTG
>CAZHLB010000254.1:1806-8820 GCA_964533005.1 uncultured Saprospiraceae bacterium | reverse complement strand
CTACTCCCTCTTGTTGAAACCTTCTGTTTCATGCAACAATTATCTATGGAAAAGAAATCACACCCAGCTCGCAAGACTACTCCGCATGGTATGTGGACATTGTTCAAAAAGCCAACCTCGCCGACTACTCCGCCGTGCGGGGCTGCATGGTCATCAAACCTTACGGTTTTGCCCTTTGGGAAAACATGCGTGACCAACTCGACCGCATGTTCAAAGCCACTGGGCACGTCAATGCTTACTTTCCCCTGTTCATTCCAAAAAGTTTCCTCAGCCGGGAGGCGCAGCACGTCGAAGGCTTCGCCAAAGAATGCGCCGTCGTCACCCACCACCGACTGAAAGCCGACCCGAATGGCGGCGGTCTCATCGTTGACCCGGAGGCAAAATTGGAGGAAGAACTCATCGTCCGCCCGACCTCCGAAACCATCATTTGGGACACCTACCGCACCTGGATAAATTCTTACCGGGACTTGCCGCTGCTCATCAACCAGTGGGCAAACGTCGTGCGTTGGGAATTGCGCACCCGCCTGTTTTTGCGCACCACCGAGTTTCTCTGGCAGGAAGGTCACACGGCACACGCAACCAAAGCCGAAGCCGAGGAGGAGACTTTGAAAATTCTGAACATTTACGCCGATTTCGCCGAGCAATACATGGCGATGCCAGTCATCAAAGGCGTGAAAACGGCAAACGAGCGTTTCGCCGGAGCCGATGAAACCTACTGCATCGAGGCGCTGATGCAAGACGGAAAGGCTTTGCAGGTAGGCACTTCCCACTTTTTGGGACAGAATTTCGCAAAGGCATTCGACGTGAAATTTTTGACGGAAGCCAACGAATTGGAACACGTCTGGGCGACCTCGTGGGGCGTTTCCACTCGCTTGGTTGGCGCTTTGATAATGACGCATTCCGACGACGACGGCTTGGTTTTGCCGCCAAAATTGGCACCCACGCAAGTCGTCATCGTGCCGATTCCGAAACCTGCGCCTGAAATTGACGAAGCCGCCGAAAAAGTGATGAAAGCCCTCCGTGCGAAAGGCATTTCCGTGAAATACGATACCGACATGAAAAAGCGCCCTGGCTTCAAATTCGCCGAGCATGAGTTGCACGGCATCCCCGTCCGCCTCGCCATCGGCGCAAGGGATTTGGCGCAAGGGCAGGTCGAAGTTGCCCGCCGGGACACGAAGGAAAAATTCAACCGTCCCTTCGAAAACATCGCCGACCAGGTGGCGGTGCTGCTGGATGAAATTCAAAACAACCTCTTCCAGCGTGCCGCCAAATTCCGCACCGACCACACCGCACAGGTGGACAACTTCGATGATTTTCAGGCTGCACTCGAAGGCGAAGGCGGTTTCGTCTCTGCCCATTGGGACGGCACCGGCGAGACCGAGGAAAAAATCAAGGAACTGACCAAAGCGACCATCCGCTGCATCCCGCTCGATAATCCGCAGGAAGATGGGAAGTGTGTTTTGACAGGGAAGCCGTCGAAGCAGAGAGTGTTATTTGCCAGAGCATATTGAAAAACCTTAACGTCGGCGAGGTCTCGAACCTCGCCGATGTTTTTCTTAACTTATAGCTCAACTTTTAAGTAATAGTAGAATGGAAATAGTTGTTAAAAGTGAGCCATCTCTCAGGATTAAAGCTGGTAAACTGCTATGGATATGGCAATTAAAAAAAAGAATTGTCAACAATCCAATTAGAAATTTAATGATGGTACTCGCAATAACGCTTTTAACCATTTATGTTAGCCCAATCTTCTTAGTAATCTGGATACTATTAGTCTCAGTAATTTTATTTTACGCCCGTAGAGTGAATATGAAAATATTTAGAAACGTAGCACTTGAACTACATAGTTACTTTCCAGATGGTTACTCTATTATTTTCAATAATGAAGGCTTTGCTAACGTTGCGAAAGGAATAAAACAATGGAAATTAAAATCGTGGGATTCTATTAGCCCTCAATTTGCTGAATTTGAAAAAGAAGGAATTTTTGCGTTATATCAGCAGACAACGAAAACTTTTCATCTCTTTTTTAGAAACGAAATGAAAGAAAGCGACTATAAGAGCTTTGTATTGATGGCTAAAAATATGATACAGCAAAAGTGATAAACAAACGCCTTGACTACTGCCAGGAATTGGTTTCTGCCATCGGGAAAGTCACCTGCATCAAGTTTTTCGTTGGGAAAAATCAGTCCGGCGGCTTAAGAATGGTCGCCCTACTTTATACCACATGGATTTCCATCGCCTTTTTGACATCCTCGCCTACCAGCAAGCGAAGTATTCGCAAAAAGTAGCCCTCGCCGGCAAGCGGGAAGGCAAGTGGGAGACCTTTTCCACCGAAGAAAGCCTGCAAAATGTGGAGCAACTGCGCCAGGGCTTGGCGCAATTCGGCTTGAAAAAAGGCGATGCCGCTGCCATCCTCGCTCACTGCGGCAGCCCGCAATGGATTTTTGCGGACATGGCTTTGCAGCAGTTGGGCGTGGTCGTCGTGCCGATTCATGCGACCTCGCTGGCGAAGGATGTGCAGTATATTTTAAATGACGCAGACGTGCGCATCTGCTTCGTTTCCAACCAGTTGATGCTGGAAAAGGTGGAAGCCATTCGCAGCCAGACGCCGAAATTGGAAGCCATTTTTTCTTTTGAAAATCTTCCGCTTGCCGATAGACCTGTCAGCACTTTAAGTGCTGACAGGTCTGATTTCCCCGAAACCACCGAAGCCGATTTAGCTACAATTTTATACACCTCCGGCACCACCGGCTCGCCCAAAGGCGTCATGCTTTCCCACCGAAACATCGTCAGCAACATCAAATCCGTGATGACCCTCGTGCCGGTAAATTATCGCATGGATGCCTTGAGTTTCCTGCCTTTGAGCCACATTTTCGAGCGGATGGTAACTTACATGTACATGGCGGCAGGCACATCCATCTGGTTTTCGGACAGCATGGAAGACCTCGGCGACGACCTGCGCCAAGTGCGACCGAACTTCTTCGCCGCCGTGCCGAGAGTCTTGGAAAAAATGCACGGGCGCATCCTAGAAAGCCGCCGCAGACAAGGGGTTTTGGGCAAAAAAATCATGGATTGGGCGCTGGCTTGGGGCGAGAATTTCGACCCGGCGGAAAGGATTTCCCCACTCATTTGGCTGCAACAGCAAGCGGCGGATTTTTTGGTCTATCGCCACTGGCGGCGGATGCTTGGTGGCAAAGTGACAGGCGTCGTGGTTGGTGCGGCAGCCATGCAACCTCGGCTGGCAAGGCTATTTTCGGCGGCGGGAATCCCCGTTCGGGAAGGTTATGGTTTGACGGAAACTTCGCCGGTCGTGGCGTTGAATCACTTCGAGCCTGGGATGTATGAATTTGGAACAGTGGGCATTCCTGCGCCTGGCGTCGAGGTGAAAATCGAAGCCCTCGAATCCAGCGAAAACAGCGGTGAGTTTCAACTCGCCACCTTGCCCGAACCGCCTCGAAAATCTGCCAAAACGCCTCGCAATTCCAACTCGCAGGAGGGCGAGATTTTGGTCAAAGGGCACAACGTCATGCTCGGCTACCACAACCTGCCCGAAGAAACTGCCGCCGCTTTCACCCCCGACGGCTGGCTGCGCACGGGCGACACCGGCAAGTTCGTCCACCGCCGTTTTTTGAAAATCACCGGCAGGAAAAAGGACGTTTTCAAAACCAGCAGCGGCAAATTCGTCGCTCCGCAACGGGTGGAAGATGCCTTGAAACAGTCGCCCTTCGTAAGCCAAAGCATGGTCACCGGCTTGAACCGAGCCTTCGTGGCGGCGCTCATTGTGCCTGATTTTCAGGAACTTGAAAAATGGTGCCTCGAAAACAAAGTGCATTGGACTGCCCCGCAATTCATGGCGCTGAACCCCAAGATTTTGAAAAAAATGAAGGCGGAAATCGAAGCCTGCAACCAAAGTTTGGAGCCGCACGAGCAGGTGCGAAATTTCACGCTGCTGCACGAGGAATGGACGACGGCGGGTGGGGATTTGACGGTGACGCAGAAGCTGATGCGGGCGAGGTTGGCGGAGAAGTTTGCGAAGGAAATTCAGGAGATGTACAAATCGCAAATGTCAGCCTGACGGCAATCTCGCCAGAGGTTGGAAGGTTATCTTTCAGCCGCTTTTTCACCTATAAAAATTGCCGCCATGAAAAAATTACTACCCTTCCTCGCCTTTTTATTTTGCCTCACATCTCTGCTTTTCGCCAATCCATTGCCGCCCGGCGAGACCCGCCCCTTGATTGAGCATCTCTCCGAAGTCAACAAAGAATGGCTCCGCCAGACAGACCTGCCCGACCTGAGCGAGCCTGCTTTTTTCAGCAACGACGACGAGCGAATTCAAACCCACCTGCGCCTCGTCGAACAAATTCTCCTCCAGCGGGAACCTGCGAATTTGGCTGCTTCACAAAAAGCCAACCGGGCAAAACGTCTCGATGAATTGCACCAATATTGGCAAACTGGAAAATTCCCCCGGAACACCTTTCACGCAGTGCGCCAGCCATATTTCGTTGACAATCAGGGCACACCGTGCGCAGTCGGCTACCTGTTGCTTCGCACGGGAGAGCAGGCGCTCGTCAGCCGGGTTTCTAAAAACGACAACTACGCCTACGTCCGGGAATTGCAGAAATATCCTGAATTGCCAGCCTGGGCGCAGGCGAACGGCTTTGCGCTCGAAGAATTGGCTTGGATTCAACCGGGCTATCCACCGCAGGCGGAAGAAATGTACCCGGTCGGCAATGGCGGCGGCGCAAATGGGCGTGTGAATGCCATGGCAGTTGATTATTGGGAAAAAGCCTCCGTCGTCATGGCTGGAAATTTCACGGAAATTGATGGTGTTCCTGCCAACAGCATCGCCGCTTGGGACGGCGAAGAATGGCACACTTTCGGCGACGGCTTGCAAGGCGAAGTATTTGCAGTCGTGCCCTCTTACTATGGCTTGTTCGCCGCCGGAAATTTCACTTTGCCTGGCTTGACTGAGCCTGTCAACATTGCCCGTTGGAAAGATGAGCAATGGACTGCTTTGCAAAGTGGCGATATGGTTGGCAACATTCTGACTATGAAATTCTTTCCAGCCGGGTCGGGCGGAAAGCTGTTCGTGGGCGGCAATTTTCAAAAAATCAATGGTGAAAACATTGCTCACCTCGCCTGGCGGGACTTGGAAACGGGAACCTGGTCGGACGCAGGGCTTGCAAATGGCGAAGAAATTCCCGGTGCATTTTCCGTTGATGCGCCGGTGCGCTGCATGGAACTGATTGACTATCGTTACCTGCTCATCGGCGGCGATTTTGAGTTAACTGCGCAAAACGCCAATCATCCCTCTGTTTCGCCAATGCCGACTCATCATTTGGCTTATTGGGATACTTGGGAAATGCGGTGGCACTTGCCTTTTTTTGGCGAACAAGTGCCCGTCCACGCAGTAAAAACCTGGCAGGGGTATTTGCTGACTGCCGGTAATTTCAACCTGCCAAACAGTTTTGCCATGCTTGACGCAGGGCTTTGGAATTATGGAGGCAGTTTTGTTCCATTCGGCGATAGCCTGGCACATGGTTTTTTGGAGCACAACGGAAGGCTCTATCTTTTCGGAGGCTTCAAGTTCCTGCCAATAATTGGCACTGTCCGGTTCGGCATTATGGACTTGTTTGATAATTCTTCCAATGATGGGAAAGGTTTTAAAGCCGACAGCACGGTGCGGGCAGCTGCCTCGTTCAAGAGCAATGCCTACTTTGCAGGTGACTTCATGACGGTCAATGGCGAGCCTTTCAACGGGATGTTCTATTCGCCAATGACGGGGCTTTCGCTAATTGAAGACCCGGAAAGTCAATCACTTGCGCAAGTTTTTCAAGCAAATGGGAGCCTGCGCATTCAAGCTGCCAACCTGCCTTCGGAGGCTACTTTTACCCTGTTCAACTTGCAAGGGCAGCAGGCGGAAAGTATCAAACTGGCGGCAGGCACGATAGACTTGGAGCATTCGATTCAGAACCTCCCTGCCGGAATGTACCTCTGGCAACTGCGGGGCGAGGGCTTTCGTCAAAGCGGGAAAATCGTCAAATAACTATGTGAGACCAGTCAGCACTTGAAGTGCTGACTGGTCTGATTTGAGCATAACTTCATGTCATTCGATTTAAAAACCTACCTCAACGAGCAGGTCGAAAAATACAACTCCTCCACTTTCATCGCCTCCGACCCCATCTCCATCCCCCACCGCTTCTCCCGCCTGCAAGACATCGAAATCACCGCCTTCTGGACAGCGATGCTCGCCTGGGGGCAACGCAAGACCATCATCGCCAAAGCCGAAGACCTCGTCCGCCGCATGGACGGTGCGCCTTACGATTTCATTGTCAATCACTTGGAGCAAGACCGTGCGGCTTTTCTCTCCTTCAAACACCGCACGTTCCAACCGACCGACACGCTGTATTTCCTCGAATTTTTGCAATGGTTTTACCGCCGCCACCACTCGCTGGAGGAGGCTTTTTTGCAAAATCTGCAACCCACCGACTCGCACATTGGCAATGCGCTGGCAGGTTTTCACCACCTGTTTTTCAGCCTGCCCGATGCGCCGGGGCGCACGCAAAAACACGTCCCCACGCCTGTCGCCAAGTCTACCTGCAAGCGCCTGAACATGTTCCTGCGCTGGATGGTCAGGCACGACGAGCGGGGCGTTGATTTTGGGCTTTGGAAAAAGATAAAACCTTCGCAATTGCTGATTCCGCTGGACGTGCACGTGGAGCGAATTGCCCGTCGCTTCGGGCTGCTGGAACGCCCGCAAACAGACTGGCTGGCAGTGCTGGAACTGACGGAAAGGCTGAAAACTTTTGATGCGGAAGACCCGGTGCGGTATGATTTTGCGCTGTTTGGCGCTGGCGTGCTTGAAAAAACGGAGCAACTTAACTCGCTCAAAATCTAAAAGGAGCGGTGAGCCCGGATTCACCCTCATCGAATCATTGATTGCGATGGCAGTAGTTGGAGCGGTCGCCGTCACATTTCTTATGGGGATAGCTACTTCTTCAAAAGCCGTTTTTATTG